>CACXFW010000282.1 GCA_902767065.1 uncultured Lachnospiraceae bacterium
GGGCCTGATCTGAGTTTTGTACTGCCGCTTACAGGCAAGCCTGACGCGTCAGATACAAAGACTCAGATCGGCCGTGAATAGTAACAATTTCGACAAATTTATCCCGGCGGGTTGAATTAATCAGGCTGGCAGTTTACAATATAGCCGTTATCAGGGGAGAATCACACTGGGGGGCTTACATAACCCGGCTACATGATGCCGGAATAACGGATAATTCAGAGGTGATTTTGCTATGAGGTCAGACAGGCATCCTGTTTCAAGAGAGAATCGCAGGGGAATGATCCTGATTATTGTCGTGGTGGGGATCATTATCGTGGCGCTGGCGGTGAAGTGTCGTTCCCTTTCCACCCGGAATGAGACCTACGCCCGGCAGATCGAGACACTGGAACAGAAGATCTCAGAGGAACGGGGCAGAAGCGAGAACATAGAGACATTTCGCAGGTATACGAAGACGAATGCTTTTGTCGAGAAGCTGGCAAGGGAGAAGCTGGGACTGGTATATCCGGATGAGGTGATCTTCCAGCCTGGCACACCGGATAATGATTAACCGGCATATACCGCGGAATTGGGCATGAGGCGTCGCCGGCTGTGCAGGTGAGGGAGCCCTGATGCCATTGAAGTCTTTTGAATCGGCAGTGAATTTCGTTCACGGGTATAGAAAGTGTTACACCAGGGACTGACCTGCATGGCAGGGCCTGGCAGTTTTGCCGCTGATTGCCATATTTGCAGAATTACGCTCTGCGGATTGATTCCGCAGAGCGTTATTTTCCATAAGGGACGGCTGAGGCCGGAGGATGATGATGACAGAATGAAACATCCGGTACTGGAAATGATTGAAAGCGCGATGGAGCCGTTTGGCCGGATGCCGGTCCTTGTGGCGGTTTCCGGGGGCGCGGATTCCGTCTGCCTTCTAATGGCGCTCAGGGAACTGGGATATGAAGTGAGCGCGGTTCATGTGGAGCATGGAATCCGCGGAGAGGAGAGCCTTGAGGACTGCGCATTTGTGCGCGGGCTGTGTGCTGAGAACCGGATCCCTCTGAGCGTGGTGTCCGTGGATGCGCCATCTTCGGCGCGAAGCCTGTCCATGACGCTGGAGGAGGCGGCGCGCCTGGAACGGCGCAGGGTTTATCGCGAGACGGCGCAAAGACTCGGGATCGAAGTCGTGGCAACGGCCCACCACCGGATGGACCAGGCGGAAACGGTTCTGTGGAACCTGATCCGGGGCACCTCCACAGGAGGGCTTGGCGGGATCCGCCCGGTACGCAGGGAGAGCGGCCTGATCATGGTCCGGCCGCTTCTTTCCTGCGGGAGGGACCAGATCGAGGAGTATCTCCTGGAAAGAGGGATCATCTGGCGGACGGACCGGACGAATGCAGATACACAGATCACGCGCAATGCCATCCGCCTGGAAATCATGCCGCTTCTTAAACGGCTCAACGCCGGCGCGGCTGAACATATCGCCCAGGCAGCGAAAGACCTGCAGCAGGTGGAGGACTTCCTGATTCAGGAAGAGGATGCCCTCTGGAAGAGAGTCATTCTGGAGAACGGGGACGGACACGGACAGGATCTGACGGCCGACCGGCGCGCGTTATCCGCCTCTTCCGGATTGATGCGCACCAGGATCCTGAGGCGGATGATCATCAGGTGCATCGGATCGGCGAAGGACATTTCCAGGACGCATGTCAGATCCCTGGAGGACCTGGTACAGGGACCAAACGGAAAGACGGTCTGCCTTCCAGACGGCCTGACTGCTTCAAGCGAGGAAGGCCTTCTCAGAATGACCCGCAGGAAAGCCCGGACGGTTGAGAGGGTCATTGCGCTGGACAAAGACGGGAGCTATGTCTTTCCCGGAGTGAAGGAGGCTGAGAGCGGAAGAATCCTCGTTCATGTGGCGTATCTTGCCTGGAATGGCGGGAGTGTTCCGAAAAAGAAGTACACGAAGTATCTGGCTTATGATACAATGGCACCGTGTCTGGTTCTTCGGACCAGAAGGCCGGGTGATTATCTGATGGTCAATTCATCCCTTGGACGCAGGAAACTGAAGGACTATCTGATCGACGAGAAGATCCCACGGCATCTCAGGGATACCATCCCTGTCATTGCCCAGGGAAGCCATGTGCTGTGGGTGGTCGGAATGCGAATCAGCGAAGGCGCGAAGGTAAAAGAAGGAATGAACTGTGTCCGGATCTCGGTATCTGATTATTCACAGCAAGACTGCCCGGACAGGGGCTGCGGAAACGGCGATGACGGGCAGATACTGACTCAAAGGAGGAGCGATGAAAGAAACAGTCAGAATTCTGATTCCTGAGGACAAGGTCGATGAGAGGATTGCCCAGCTGGGCGCGCAGATCAGCCAGGATTATGCCGGAAAGCAGGTACACCTGGTCGGAATCCTGAAGGGGAGCATCTTCTTCATCTGTGAGCTGGCGAAACGGATCTCCGTGCCTGTCACCCTGGATTTCATGTCCGTGTCAAGCTATGGTTCAGGGACGAAGTCCAACGGAATCGTCAAGATGATCAAGGACCTGGATGAACCGATCGAGGGGAAGGATGTTCTGATCGTGGAAGACATCATCGATTCCGGCAGGACCCTTAGCTACCTTCTGAAGAATCTGTCGAGCCGGAAACCGGCATCGATCCGTCTGTGCACGATGCTGGACAAGCCGGAGCGCAGGGAGGTGGATGTGGAGGTGGATTACCAGGGCTTCATCATTCCGGACGAATTTGTGGTTGGTTACGGCCTGGACTATGACCAGAGATACCGCAACCTGCCCTATATCGGGGTATTGTCGTTAACGAAGGAGTAAGATCCCGTTTGAAAGTACGAGTCTTGAGGGACGAAGCAGTTTCGATTACGGGACCTGAATCCGGACGGATATTGTCAGAAATAAACTGTTGTTTACAGAGGAGTAAGTAGTCTTGAATAAAGGAACAAGGGCAACCGGCCTCTACCTGGTTGCGGGACTTCTGCTGATCCTTCTGATCTTCACGCTGCGTGACAGCTTTAACGGGCGAAGCGACATCACATCGCGGCAGCTGAAGGCCATGCTGGAGGCCGGGAAAGTCTCGATGATAGAGGTCATCCAGAATGAGGAGGTTCCGACCGGATCTCTGAAGATCACGACGACGGACAATGAAGAGCTGTCGATGAATGTCACGAATGTGAATTCGGCGGTGGACATGGTCGGTAAGTATGACGTGACCGTCCGGGTGCAGGATGTATCCAGGCGGAGCACGCTGTTCTCCACCTTTCTTCCTGTGCTTCTCACCGGCCTGATGATGCTTCTGCTGTTCACATTGATGAGCCGTCAGCAGGGCGGTGGCTCCATGATGATGAACTTCGGCAAAAGCCGCGCGAAGATGTTCACGCCGGATGCCAGGAAGGTGACGTTCGCGGATGTCGCCGGGCTTATGGAGGAGAAGGAAGACCTCAGGGAGCTGGTACAGTTTCTGTCAGAACCGGAGCAGTTTCTGAATGTGGGTGCCAGGATCCCGAAGGGCGTGATCCTGGTCGGACCTCCCGGAACCGGAAAGACTTTGCTTGCGAGAGCGGTTGCAGGCGAGGCAGGCGTACCGTTTTTCTCGATTTCCGGCTCGGATTTCGTGGAAATGTTCGTCGGTGTAGGAGCAAGCCGCGTGCGGGATCTGTTTGAGGAAGCCAAGAAGCATCAGCCATGCATCGTGTTTATCGACGAGATTGACGCGGTCGGGCGCCGCAGAGGGACCGGAATGGGCGGCGGCCATGATGAGAGGGAGCAGACGCTCAACCAGCTCCTGGTGGAGATGGACGGGTTTTCGGAGAACGAGGGCATCATCGTGATGGCGGCAACCAACCGGATCGATATTCTGGATCCGGCGATTCTCAGGGCAGGCCGTTTTGACAGGCAGGTCCATGTGGGCAGGCCGGATGTCAGGGGACGCCTGGAGATTCTGAATGTCCATTCCAGAAAGAAGCCTCTGGCGGATGATGTGGACCTGAACACGGTTGCGCGCACCAGTGCCGGCTTCACCGGTGCGGACCTTGAAAACCTTATGAACGAGGCGGCGATCGGCGCGGCCAAGGATCACAGGGCCTACATTAAGCAAAGCGACATTGAGGCCGCATTTATCCGGATCGGTATCGGCTCGGAGAAGCACAGCCGCGTGATTTCCGAGAAGGAGAAACGAATTACGGCCTATCATGAATCCGGACACGCGATCCTCTTCCATCTGCTGCCGGATGTCGGGCCGGTGCATACCATTTCCATCATTCCCACCGGGCACGGAGCCGCGGGCTATACGATGCCGCTTCCTGAGAAGGATGAGATGTTCGAGACGAAAGGAAAGATGCGTCAGAGCATCGTCGTTCTTCTGGGTGGACGTGTGGCGGAGGAGCTTGTGATCGGGGATGTCACGACCGGAGCCTCACAGGATATCAAGCAGGCGAGCGCGGTCGCAAGGGCGATGGTGACCAAGTATGGTTTCTCCGAACGGCTGGGGCTGGTCAACTATGAGCAGGGCGAGGACGAGATCTTTATCGGCAAGGACCTGGCGCACACCAGGCAGTACGGAGAGCGGGTCGCATCCATCATTGATGAGGAAGTGAAGAAGATCATTGACGAGGCCTATGAGACGGCGCGCAGTCTGATCATGGAAAACAGAGAGATTCTGGACCGCTCGGCAGGTCTTTTGATAGAGAAGGAAAAGCTCAGCCGTGAGGAATTCGAGGCCCTTTTCGCTCAGGCCTGAGGCGGGAGACGGAAATTGCAATCCGAAAGTGCACATATCACAGGCGGGATAAGATGAAACCGCAGCTTGTACTTGCTTCTGCGCTGTGAAGCATGGTATGAGCAATATAGGCATATTGCACAAAGAAATCCGATTTATTTAGACAAGTTTGGGCAGACTTCGGCGAAGTTTCATGCTATAACTATAACTGTAAAACCCCAATACATTATATAGTTTTGCTACACCCCATAAGAGAATACCTTCTCCAAGGAAGAGGGACAGCGCGCAAGTGCTGTTCCTTTTCCCCGTTTTGGGACAGAATATGATTCAGACAGGAGCGTCGTAAGACGCGGCATACGTGCAAAGCACGGATGGTCTGAGGTCTGTGGGTGGAGGGGCCGTGAATAGTAACAGGCAGCCGCACAGGGGAAAAACTGTGCTGAGTCGGCGAAATGACACAGACATGGAAGGAAGGTTCTTCGATGCAATTCAGGAAAACGTTCAGCCAGGCGGCACGCACGGCGAGGTATGTGATGGAGATGCTGCCGACGCTGAATCTGGACGCGCTGTTCTCTGATGAGACCCCGGCTTATGTGGAACCCTTTGAACCCGCTGTGGGGGACACGGTGACGATCCGGGTGAGGACGGCCAGGGCGAATGTTGACGAAGTGTGGCTCGTGAGCGACCATATGCGCGAGCGCATGGAATATGAACGGACATCGGGATTCTTTGACTATTACGTGACCAAGGTGCGTATGGGCCGCCAGAGCATGAGCTACTGCTTCGAGATCATCAGCGGGCCGATGCGTGTGACGCTGAATAAGCGGGGGATCTCCGAGCATCCCGACAGCGGGGCGAGATTCCGGATCTGCCCCGGCTTTTCCACGCCCGACTGGGCGAAGGGGGCGGTCATGTACCAGATATACACCGACCGTTTCTGCCGGGGAGACGAGACCAACGATGTGCTGGACGATGAGTATTGCTACATCGGAAAGCATGTCCGGCATATCAGCGACTGGTATCAGCGGCCGGCCGCGATGGATGTTGGCAACTTCTACGGAGGGGACCTGGAGGGCGTGCGGCAGAAGCTGGACTATCTTAAGGACCTGGGGATTGAAGCAATCTATTTCAACCCGCTCTTTGTCTCTCCGTCCAACCATAAGTACGACACGCAGGACTATGATCACATTGATCCGCATTTCGGAAGGCTGGTTGTCGATGAGGGAGATGTCCTGGCTCCTGATGTGAAGGAGAACTCCCGGTCCTCCCGCTATATCTGCCGGGTGACCCGGAAGGAGAACCTGGAGGCATCGGACGCTCTCTTCATCGAGCTGGTGAAAGAGGCGCACAGCCGGGGAATCCGGGTGATCCTGGACGGGGTCTTCAACCACTGCGGCTCCTTCAACAAATGGATGGACCGGGAGAAGATCTACAGCCATCAGGCAGGGTACGAGGACGGGGCTTATGTCAGCGCGAAATCGCCGTATTCGGATTTTTTCCTGTTCCGGGACAAGGACCCCGGTGCCTGGCCGGACAACGGTTCCTATGCGGGATGGTGGGGACATGACACGCTTCCGAAGCTGAATTATGAGGAATCGGAGAACCTGACGGGGTTTATCCTGTCGATTGCGCGGAAATGGGTTTCCCCGCCTTACTCAGCGGACGGGTGGCGCCTGGACGTTGCTGCGGACCTGGGGCAGGGAGCGGAGTTCAACCACAGGTTCTGGAGGGCGTTCCGGCACGAAGTCAAGAAGGCGAATCCGGACGCTTTGATTGTGGCGGAGCATTACGGCGATGCCGGGATGTGGCTTGCGGGAGATGAATGGGATACGATCATGAACTATGACGCGTTCATGGAACCGGTCACCTGGTTTTTCACGGGAATGGAGAAGCATTCCAACGAATACCTGGAAGGACAGCTGGGAAATGCGGACGCGTTCTTCGGATCCATGCGCTATCACATGTGCGAATTCATGGAATCTTCTCTCCTTTGTGCCATGAATCAGCTGTCCAATCATGATCATTCCCGGTTCCTGACCCGGACAAACCACCGCACGGGACGTGCCGCGGATTATGAGTATGACGCAGCTTCCGAGGGTGTTGACCCGGCCGTGATGCGGGAGGCCGTCATCCTGCAGATGACCTGGCCCGGAGCGCCCACCCTTTATTACGGGGATGAGGCAGGGCTGACGGGTTTTACGGATCCGGATAACCGGCGGACGTACCCATGGGGAAGAGAAGACAAGGAGATGATCGCATTTTTCAAAAGTGTGATCGATCTGCATAAGAAGCATCAGGTCCTGAAGACAGGGTCGATCAAGTTCCTGGGCGGAGGATATCAGTATCTTGCGTATGCCAGGTTCAATGAGGAAGAGCAGATCGCGTGTCTGTTCAATAACGGCGGCGAGGCGATCGAGATTACGGTTCCGGTGTGGACTGCCGGCGTCCCGGTGGATTCGACGATGACCCGGATCTTTCTCTCCAATGCAAAGACTTATTCGACGAAAAAGAAGACCGTTGCGGTAAGCCATGGAGAACTGAAGATCCGGCTCGACTCCCGATCAGGCGTGGTGCTGTCTTCCCGGCCGCAGGCTGTTTTATAAGGATAATCGTAACGATTCAGCACCCCACAATGAAAAGCGCGAAGCGTTCCGGGTAAGCGGGGGGCTGAATCGTTACGGATAATGAATCACAGAGGATAAGGGGGATGAGACATGAAGATCGTAGTACTGGCCGGTGGGATCAGCACAGAACGTGAGATATCGATCGTATCCGGGACACAGGTGTGCAAGGCGCTCAGGCAGAAGGGGCACAGAGCGATTCTTGTCGATGTGTTCTGCGGGGAGGAGAGGATCGGAAAAGACATCGAGAGCGCATTTTCCGGGAATTATGATGTGGAGGAAGCGGCTGCGTACGCGCGCTCCTTCGACGGAAAGCTCGAGGAAATGAAAAAGAGGGGTTCCTTCTTCGGCCCGAATGTGATGAAGCTGTGCCAGGCGGCGGATACGGTGTTCATGGCGCTTCATGGCTCAAACGGCGAGGACGGGAAGATCCAGGCGGTCTTTGAACTGATGGGGATTCCGTATACCGGAAGCAGCTGTCTGGGGAGCGCCCTGGCGATGGACAAGGACCTGACCAAGCAGCTCTTTCGGGAAAACGGGGTGCCGACGCCCCGCGGAATCGTGATCCGCAAAGGAATGCCGGTGGTAAGTCCCGCTCAGAACGGGGTCGGCCTTCCCTGCGTGGTGAAGCCGTCCTGCGGCGGTTCGAGTGTGGGGGTTAGCATCCCCCGTTCGGAGAATGCGTATTACAAGGCGGTCGAGGCGGCATTTTCCTATGAGGATGTCCTGATCGTGGAGCAGTACATCAGCGGGAGGGAGTTTTCCTGCGGGATCGTGGACGGGGAGGCCTATCCGGTCATCGAGATTGCGCCGCTCCACGGCTTCTATGATTACACGAACAAGTACCAGGCGGGATCTACGGTGGAGACCTGTCCGGCCGATATTTCCGGGGAGCTTTCGGATAAGATCCAAAGAGCCTGCCTTGACGCGTATCACACGCTCCATCTCAACAGCTACGGACGGATTGATGTCATGATGGATGAGGAGGAGAATGTCTATTGCCTGGAGGCGAATACGCTGCCCGGCATGACACCGACCAGCCTGCTTCCGCAGGAGGCGGCTGCGCTGGGAATCGATTTCCCCTCGCTGTGCGAGAAGCTGATCGAGGTATCTTTGAGGGATAACGCAAAGGCGGCCAGATAAGCCGGTGAGGGAAGGCCGGAGGCCGGATCAGGAAGGATTGTTATGAAGGGACTTACATTGAGAAGGATTACTGAGGTGACAGGCGGGGAATTCCGCCTGTCATTTCAAAGCGAAGACGGAAGCTTCCGGACTTTTGCGGCGGCAGATGCCGGGAATAGCGGAAGTGGCGGATGCATGGCGGCGCAGGATGAGGAGATTCTGGAGAAGCTTTTGGAGAGGGAGGTATCCTCGATTGTGACGGACAGCCGCAAGGCCAAAGAGGGTGCTCTGTTTGGGGCGATTGCCGGTGCCAGGGTGGATGGCAATACCTTTATTCCCGCGGTTTTCGAACAGGGCGCGGTCTGCGTCCTGACAGAGCGGATGCTGACGGGGGAGGAGCTGTTTGGCGCCGGACATCCGGCAGGGAGAAGGGAGCGTGCCTGGATTATCGTGGAGAACACGGTTTCTGCCCTTGGCCAGATTGCGGAGGAGTATCTTCGGATCCTGGGGACGCCGGTGATCGGGATCACAGGCTCTGTGGGAAAGACCTCGACGAAGGAGATGATCGCCAGCGTCCTTTCGGTGAAGCTTCGCACACGGAAAACAGAGGGAAACCTCAATAATGAGCTGGGACTTCCGCTGAGCGTATTTAGCCTGAAGGCAGAGGATGAGGCGGCAGTGCTGGAGATGGGAGTGAGTCACTTTGGAGATATGACGGTCCTTGCGAAGATCGCGCATCCTTCCAGGATGGTAATCACAAACATCGGTACCTGTCATCTGGAATACCTCAATGACCGCGCGGGTGTGTTCCGGGCCAAGACAGAGGTCTTTGATTATCTTCAGGACCACCCTCAGGTGATCCTGAATGGAAATGACGATCTTCTGAGACAGGTTAAGGAGGCAGGAGGCGCCGCGCCCTTCTTCTTCGGGGTGGACAGCCGGCTGGATGGAGTATCGGATCTTAGCGCAGGACCCGTGGTTGACTATCCGGGCAGTCTTCCCGCTAACCGCTGCGTGACGGTCACCTCGATCCGGCTTCTGGGATTCGAGGGAAGTGCCTGCACCATCCGAACGCCTGAGGGAGAGTTCCGGGTAACCGTCCCGGTTCCGGGAATTCACAACTTATCGAACGCGGCTGCCGCAACGGCCGTCGGCCTGAGCTTTGGCATGAGCCTGGATGAGATCCGGAAGGGAATCGAATCCGCCAGGACGATCTCCGGGCGGTTCCGGATTGAAAAGGCGGGGGAGCGGACCGTGATTGATGACTGCTACAATGCAAACCCGGTCTCCATGAAGTCCTCGCTCAAGGTCCTGTCCGGTGCCGGAGGCAGAAGATGCGCCATTCTCGGAGACATGGGAGAGCTGGGAGAAAACGAAATCAGCCTGCACGAGGCAGTGGGGACATACGCCGCTTCCTGCGTGGATCATCTGGTCACGGTCGGCCCCCTTTCGCGCGCCATGTATGAGGCGGCCCGGAAGGCAAGGCCGTCCCTGTCCGCTTCGTGGTATGAGACGGTGGAGGATTTCCTCGCGCATGCAAAGGAGGAGATCCGCAAAGACGATACGGTTCTGGTGAAGGCCAGCCACTTTATGCAGTTTGGAAGGATTGTGGAGGCTCTGACATGATGATCATAGCAGGATTGGGCAATCCGGGACGCAAGTACCAGAAGACAAGGCATAACTGCGGATTCGAGGCGCTGGATCTTCTTGCGGACAGAAACCGTATCAGTGTGTCGCAGGAGAAGTTCCGCGCGCTGTGCGGGACGGGGATGATAGGCGGAGTCAAGGTACTCCTGATGAAGCCCCAGACATTCATGAATCTTTCCGGGGAGGCCATTCAGGCCGCGTGCGCTTACTACCAGGCTGATCCGGCCACATCGCTGATCGTCATGTATGATGACATCAGCCTGGATCCGGGCAGGATCCGGGTGCGGACGAAGGGATCTGCGGGCGGCCACAACGGGATGAAAAGCATCATTCAGATGCTTGGTACGGACCGCTTCCTCCGGATCCGGATCGGCACGGGACATCCGCCTGACGACTATCTGCAGATTGACTGGGTCCTGGGACATTTTCCCCTGTCACAGCGCGCTGTGATGGAGCAGGCCTTCGACCGCGCCTGCCGGGCGGCGGAAGCGCTGTTAACCACGCCGCCGGAGCTGGTGATGAGCGAGTATAACCGTGCAGATGAGGCCGCAGGAGCACAGGATGCGCAGGAATAGCCTGTAGACAGGCCGGATGCGGCAGGATGGATTGGACGAAAGATAGCGGGGGGATCAGATGATCAAGGCATTGTATGCGCCGATGGAGGAGATGGAAGCCTTTGTGCAGATCCGGCGCAGGATGCAGAAAAAACTGTCACATGGCATGATTCTTTTAGGCGGCTGCATAGACTCCCAGAAGGCACACATGATCGGGTGTCTTGCCCGGGACTATCCGGTCACCTGTATTCTTGCGCCAGATGACCTGAGGGCAAAGGAAATCTGTGAGAATTACCGGGTCTTTGATGAAAATGTGCTGCTCTATCCCGCACGTGATTTCCTGTTTTTCCAGGCGGACCTTAAGAGCCGTACCCTGACGACGCAGCGGGTGCGCTGCATGAAGGCGCTTGCGGATATCACCTCCGGTCAGGGCAGCGAACGTGTCACGATCGTCCTGACCATGCGCGCGCTGATGAGCCACTGCATGAAGGCTGCTGACTGGATGGACGCGATCCGTTCCTTCACGGCAGGGGATGAGATTGACCTGTCGGAGGAGAAAAAGGTACTCTCGCAGATCGGATATGAACGGGTGGATATGGTGGAGGCGCCCGGCCAGTTCGCGGTCAGGGGAGGGATCCTGGACATTTACCCCCTGACCGAAGAGAACCCGGTCCGGATTGAGCTGTGGGGAGATGAGATCGACAGTATTCGATACTTTGACGCACAGTCCCAGCGGACAAAGGAGCAGACGGAAGGCGTCAGGATCTATCCTGCCGCAGAGTTCGTGACCTCTCCTTCAATCACCCGCTCAGGTCTTGAGAAGATCGGGAAGGAAGCCAGGGCCTTGGAGAAGAAGCTTCGCGATGTGCAAAAGAGCGAGGAAGCTTACCGCGCCGGACGGATCGCGAAGGATGCCAGGGAACGGCTGGAGGACTTCGGCGATACTTCCGTGATGGAAGGGCTTTGCGACTATTTCTATCCGGATGCCGTATCCTTGCTGGACTTTTTCCCGGAGGGGACGGTGTTCTTCATGGATGAACCCGCCAGGTCGTCCCTGAGTACGAAGGAGGCGGAGGATGAATTCCGGGACAGCCTTTCCCACCGCCTGGAGAAGGGGTATGTACTTCCCGGGCAGGCAAAGATGCTCTTCTGTGCAAAGCAGATCGAGGAAAGGCTGTCGGAAAGAGGCCTGGTCGGCCTGACCACGCATTCCGGAGCGAAGAGCCCCTTCCCTGTCCTTATGAGAGTACAGATCCAGGCGGCAGGCTGCGGGGTCTACAACAGGAATTTTGAGCTGCTGGTGAAGGATCTTACCCGCTATAAGAGGCAGAAGTACCGCGTTATCCTTTTGTGCGCGTCCCGGACAAGGGGGCAGCGGCTGGCGCGCGATCTGACGGACAATGATGTCATTTCCTTCTACTCGGAGAATGAGGACCGCGTTCTTCAGGGCGGCGAGGTCATGGTGACCTATGGGAATACCCACCGGGGATATGAGTATCCGATGCTGAAGTTCGCCGTTTTAAGCGAGTCGGATATCTTCGGACAGGAGAGAAAGAAGAAACGGAGAGCGGCGGAAAAAAGCGGCAGGACGATCGCGTCCTTCACGCAGCTGAGTCCCGGGGATTATGTCGTCCATGAGAACCACGGAATCGGGATCTACCGGGGAATCGAGAAGATTGTGTCGGATGGTGTCCAGAAGGATTACATGAAGATTGAGTACGCGGGGAAATCGAACCTTTATGTTCTCGCGACCCAGCTGGACATGATCCAGAAGTATGCCGGCTCCGACCAGAAGGCACCCAGGATCTCGAAGCTTGGCGGCGATACCTGGTCCCGCACGAAAGCCAAAGTGCGGACGGCGGTTGAGGAGGTGGCGCAGGATCTGGTGGATCTGTATGCTCTCAGGGCGAACCGGAAGGGATATGCCTATGGGCCGGATACCTCATTTCAGACCGAGTTCGAGGAACTGTTTCCCTTTGAGGAAACGCAGGACCAGCTTCAGGCGATCGCGGATACCAAGAAGGATATGGAGTCACCCCGGATTATGGACCGCCTGATCTGCGGGGACGTGGGCTACGGGAAGACGGAGATTGCGATCCGCGCGGCGTTCAAGGCGGTCTGCGAGAGCCGGCAGGCTGCGTTTCTGGTGCCGACGACGATTCTCGCGCAGCAGCACTACAATACATTTATCCAGAGGATGAAAGACTATCCGGTGCACATCGGCATGCTGAGCCGCTTCAGCACAAAGGCGGAGGCACAGGAGACGCTGAAGGGACTTTCCACAGGGCAGGTTGACATTGTAATCGGAACCCACAGGCTTCTGTCCAAAGACGTGAAGTTCAAGGACCTGGGACTTCTGGTCATAGATGAAGAGCAGCGTTTCGGGGTCACGCACAAGGAAAAGATCAAACAGATCCGCAGCGATGTGGACGTGCTGACACTGACCGCGACGCCGATCCCGCGCACGCTCCATATGAGCCTCGCCGGCATCCGGGATATGAGCGTTCTGGAGGAGGCGCCCCAGGACCGTCTGCCGATCCAGACCTTCGTGATGGAATACAACGAGGAGACCATCCGGGAGGCCATTATCCGGGAAATGACACGCGGCGGGCAGGTCTATCTGGTCTACAATCACGTATCGACAATTGCCGATATGGCAGCGCGGGTCGCGGGACTCATCCCGGAGGCGCGCGTGGCGTATACCCACGGGAAGATGCCCTCGAACCGGATCGAGGATATCATGTATGATTTTATCAATGGAGATGTGGATGTCCTGGTGACGACGACGATCATCGAGACCGGGCTTGACATTGCCAATGTGAATACGATGATTATCTTAGACGCGGACCGCCTTGGCCTGTCGCAGCTCTACCAGCTGCGCGGGCGCGTCGGACGGTCAAACCGGATTGCGTATGCCTTTCTGATGTACCGCGCGGACAGGATCCTTGCGGACGCGGCGGAAAAACGGCTCGGAGCGATCCGGGAATATACCGAGCTGGGATCCGGGTTCAGGATCGCCATGCGGGATCTTGAGATCCGCGGTGCGGGAACCTTGCTGGGCAGGGCACAGTCGGGCCACATGGCGGAGGTGGGGTATGACCTTTACTGCAAGCTCCTGAATCAGTCGGTGATGAAGCTGAAGGGCAAGACGCAGATCCAGGATGAGTTCGAGACGACGCTGGACCTGAGTATTGACGCGTTTCTTCCCGATTCCTACATCCCGAATGAAAACCAGAAGCTGGACCTTTATAAAAGGATCGCTTCGATCACGGGGCAGGAGGATTATGAGGACATGCTCGATGAGCTGATGGACCGGTACGGAGAGCCTCCTTCGAATGTGCGTAACCTTCTGAAGGCGGCGCTTGTCAGGAGCATCGCGCATGAGGTTTTCCTGACCGAGCTGACCCAGAAAGGGCCCGAGCTTCGGTTTACATTCTGGGCGAAAGCTCCCCTCAATGTGGATAAGATCGGTCCCTTCATGGGAAAATACAGGCGCAGGCTGCGGTTCGTTGCCGGCCCGCATCCGTATTTTTCCTACGCGGTCGCCTCGCCCGTGAAGACCGGAGCCGGCGTGCTGGCGCAGACACAGGAGCTGCTGCTGGATATGAAGAAGGAACTGCTTGAAGTTCACACGTAAAACCAGTATAATAATCGGGTGCCTTGAAAGGCATCTATGAGCTTGTAGATATTTAAGGAGATAAAAGGCAATGGGAAAGGTTTGGAAGAAGGGCGCTGCGATTGTGCTGGCATCCTGTATGTGTGCCGGTGCCCTGAGCGGGTGTGGAAAGAAGACGGATGCGATTTCGGCTTTTACATTCAACGGAAAGAAGGTCGACGGGGATTTTGCGAATTTTGTGCTTCGTTTTGAGCAGTCTTCCCTGGATGATCTTTATGCATACTACGGATCGATGATGCAGCAGGATATCTGGTCAATGGATGACGGCCAGGGACTGGGCATCACGACCTGGGATACTTTCAAGTCGACCGTCGGGGAAGATATTGAGAAGCTTCTTCTGGCCGAGGAGCATGCATCGGAGTATGATGTCTCCCTGACAGAGGAGGATCAGAAAGCGATCGAGGATGCGGCGGCGAAGTTCCTCGCGGAGAATGATGAGAAGGCGCTGTCTTCCATGAGCGCGAACAAGGAGACGGTGGAGCGTTATCTGACCCTGAGCACGATCAAGGCGAAGGTCGATGAAGCCATTGGTTCGGAGGTTGACACGAATGTGTCGGATGAGGAGGCTGCGCAGAGAACCGTATCCTACATCCGGTACACCCCGAGCACGGAAGCTGAGCCGGAGAGTGAGTCGGAAGAGAATGAGGCCCTGACGGAAGCGGATGTGGAAAACACCGCCCCGGCCGGGGAGGATGCGCAGACGATGACCGAGGGCGAGACCAGCGTAGTCGAGACTCAGGAGTCGAAGAAGACGAAGGCCTCCGGCGAAACACAGATGACTGAAGCCTGGCAGACTGAGACAGATGAGGCGCTTACGGAAGCGGAGCAGGTGCTTACGGAAGCGGAACAAGGTTCAGACAGTGATTCTGAGGCTGAGGATCCGGCGATGGCTCAGGCCAGGGAGAAGTACCTCGCGATGGCAGAAGAGACGCTCGACGCGATCTTAAACGGCGGGACGGACTTCGATGAAGCGATCGAAAAGGTGAATGAAGAAGGCGTGACGGGCGTTTCGTCGTCCTCCTACACGTTCGGCAAGGACGATACCGTTCCGGATGCGGAGATCATTGAGGCGACCGATGACCTTTCGGATGGGATGCTGGTAGACCATGTGGTTGAAGCGGGCGGATCGTATTATATCCTCCATGTGGATACCGCTTTCGACGAAGAGGCGACCAGCCGGAAGAAGGAAGAGATCGTTGAGCAGCGCAGGGAAGAGAAGGTCAATGAGGTCTATGAACAGTGGATCGCGGATGAGAAGTTCGAAGCTGACGCAAAGACGCTTGCCGCGGTTTTGAAGGACCGTTCCTATTCGGCGCCTGTCTCCCCTGAGACAGAACCGGCCCAGGGAACGCTGATGACCGAGGAGACGGAGCTTCACATGGAAGTAACCCTTGAGTCGGAGATGATGGTCGAGACGGAAGCAGAAGAGAAAACGCCCGGGACGGAAGCAGAAGAAAAAGCTGCCGGGGCGGAGACAGAAAAGAAAGATTGACAGCCGGAAGATGAAACGGCAGGCGTATGCCTGCCGTTTTCCATACCCTGCCGCCTTATGCAGATTGTGCAGGTGATTTCTGTACAGGTGCTATGGACAGCCTGCTACAATGTGTTACACTGAAAAGGAAAGGAAGAAAGGAACAACTGCACAGAACCTGTGTCAGACACAGAATGAAGGAGGACTTTTTGCAATGAAACTGCTTCAAGAGCGTATCCGCAAAGACGGTGTTGTCAAAGAGGGAAATATCCTCAAGGTCGACAGTTTCCTGAACCATCAGATGGACGTGGATCTGTTCAATGCGATGGGAGAGGAGTTCCGGCGCCTCTTCGCGGACTGCCCGGTCAACAAGATCCTGACAATTGAGGCATCCGGAATCGGAATTGCGGTGATTGCGGCGCAGCATTTCCATGTCCCAGTGGTGTTTGCCAAGAAAGCACAGAGCGTCAACCTGGACGGCGAGATGTATACCACAAAGATTGAGTCCTTCACACACAGGAGAATGTACGACGTGATCGTATCGAAGAAGTTCCTCAGCGATACGGATCATATCCTGGTCATTGATGATTTCCTCGCGAACGGGTGCGCGGTAAACGGCCTGATCGATCTGATCCTGTCTGCCGGGGCTACGGTAGAAGGGGTCGGCATCGCGATCGAGAAGGGCTTCCAGAGCGGCGGAAAGCTGATCCGTGACAAGGGGATCCGGGTGGAGTCGCTCGCGATCATTGACAGCATGAACGCACAGACGGGAGAGATTGTCTTCCGGGAGCAGTGACGGAATTGACAATTTGAAACGCCGAAGTATCCGGAAGGACCCGTTTGCGGAAGGATTCATAAGAAGGAAAAGAACCCGGGACAGCACCGTTCCGGGTTTAACTGATGCAGAAGCGGATGACGGTTTTCCTCTTCTTTCCTTTGGTCTGGTTTGTATTTTGCGCAAGCTTTGCAGTTACAGGCACAGGGCTGGCCGGGATGTGACCTGAACCTTTTGCAGGTGCAGCCATCAGACAGATTCCGTACCACGTGGATTCCATTCTGTTTCCATGATAGAATGCAGCTATCACGAGAGAGGATCGGAGCTTATGAAGTTTATACATATGGCGGATGTCCATCTGGGGTGTGAGCCGGATGGACGTTCTGAGTGGGCGCAGGAGCGAAGGAGAGAGCTCTGGGAGACGTTTCGGGATTCGGTGGCGGACGCGGACCGCATGAAGGCAGATCTTGTCCTCATTGCCGGAGACCTCTTCCACCGCACGCCCGACGCGGAGCAGCTTCGCGAGGTGAATTATCTGATGGGATCCTACCCGGAGATCTGCTTTGCCCTGATTGCCGGCAATCATGACTGCTGCAGTCCGGGAAGCGCATGGGAGAGCTTTGAATTTGCCCCGAATGTTGCATTTCTTTCAGATCATAAGACAGAATGCATCCGGTTTCCTTCTCTGTCGTGTGAAGTGTATGGATTCTCCTATGACCGGAGCCAGATTCCGCAAAACCGGTACGATGGACTGTATCCCGGGAAAAATGACTTCTTCCACATTCTCCTGGCGCATGGCGGAGACCGTGACCATATTCCGGTGAATCCGCACAAGCTTGCATCGTCCGGGTTTGATTACATTGCACTCGGGCATATCCATAAGCCGACGGTAGTGCTTCCGGGGCGGGCGCTTTACCCGGGTGCGCTGTCGCCGATTGACGCAGGAGATGAGGGACCGCACGGATACCTGGTGGGAGAGACGCACGGGACGCAGGTGGAGGTGCATTTTGTCAGGAAAGCACTGCGGGAATATGTTTCAGCAGTCGTGGAGGCGGATGAATCGGATACCGTGTTTTCCATGCGTGACCGGGTACAGGCGGCGATTGCCGACCGCGGAAAGGAAAACATCTACCGGATCACGATCAGCGGCCAGAGAAATCCTGCCGTGGAATTTGATACAGAGCTGATCCGGTCTGCCGGCATGATCCTGGATGTGAGGGATGAATCGGTTCCGGCCTTCCATCTGGAGGAACTGAAGGAGCAGTACAGGGGGACGCTGACCGGTCGTTATATTGAAAGCTTTGAGGGAAGGCCGCTTGACCCGGTAGAGGAGAAGGCGCTTCGCTACGGACTGGAAGCGCTTCTGTCGGACCGTGTCCGGCAGCAGGTTTAGAGAATGGAAATCGTACAATTATACTTAAAACATTTCGGACGGTTTACGGACTACAGGCTGGATCTGAATCTGGGGATCAATGTCATTTCCGGCGCAAATGAGTCCGGGAAGAGTACACTGCATGCCTTTATCAGGGCAATGCTGTACGGGATCACACGCACGCGGTCAAAGAGCCTGGATGAGTATCAGCTGAGGCAGCCATGGGAGAATCCATCCCATTTTGCCGGTTCCATGAAGCTTCGCTATAAGGGGAAGATCTACCGGATTGACCGGAACTTCTATCGCAAGGAGGAGAGCGTGGAGGTTGTCTGCGAGACGGACGGGACGGTGGCGGATGATCCGCTGGCGGCGATCCGTTACTTCACGGGCGGACTGAGCGAGGCGGACTTTTGCAATACGCTGTTTATCCGGCAGGCGCAGCCAGGCGCCGGGGCGCAGCTGGGGGACCGCCTGAGGGACTATCTTGTGAACCGCGAGCAGACGGCGGATGAAACGCTGGACGTCTCCGCGGTGCAGGAGCTTTTGAAGAAAAAGCGCAGGAAAACGGAAGGCGAAAAGAACGCGGCACTGAATAAGATCGAAGAGGAGATCCGCGCAAAGTCGCAGGAATCGGAATACGTGAGCCGGGATCTGGAGCGGCTTATGGAGCGAAGGTCGGGGGATAATGCACACAGTGAAGGCCCGGGAACCTATGAGCGGATCACCGGACAGGGGGGGCGGATGCCTGACGGGGCGGATGCCGGGGGAGTCTCCGCGGCCAGCCCTTCCGGAGAGGGTCCCGCAGGAGGCTCCGCAGCAAAGCAAGGCAAAGAGGATCCCGGAGGAGACCTGGCGTTAAGCCCTGGCAGGAGTGGTTTAGGCGGATCTGCCGGGGAAGCTGCCAGGAGCGGCCTTTCGGATACTGCCCTGGAGGATGATCCGCAGATTCCGGAGGAGCCGGTGGAGACTGCCGGTGTGCTTCTTCCGGTGATGGTGCTGCTGTCCTTTGCGGCGGCAGGACTGATGCTTGCGTGCGCATTTCTGACGACAGACCACAGGATGCGGTACGCAGCAGCTGCCGGAGCTTTTTTGATCGGGATCGTAGCGGTCTCTTTGCTGCTTCGGCTGATTCACCCTGTTCCGAAGTCCGAGCGGCTGAGAAGAAAGCTGAAGCGGGAGGCGTTTCTCGACCGCCATCTGGGGTTTAGGGAGGATCCGGAGGATTCTATGGACCGGGAACTGTCCATGCGGCGGGAGATGCGTACGCGCGACGCGATCCTGCGTGCCCGTGAGGAAGAGGAGAAGGAGGAGCGCTCTGCCGCTCTTCTTAAAGAAGAGGAGCTGGCAAGACGGGGACGTGAAGCGGAGCGGATTGCCAGATCCGAGGTGTTTGAAAGGGAGATCTCCCAGCGCAGGGAGAAGCTCGATCATCTGAGAGAAGAACTGGAGGAGCTGTACAGAAAGAAAGCGGCTCTTTCCTCCTATGATGTGGAGATTCAGGCGATCGGTCTGGCGCAGGCAAGGATAGCGGA
>CACXFW010000283.1 GCA_902767065.1 uncultured Lachnospiraceae bacterium
CCTCCTGGAATTGCTCATGATCCAGTCAGATAAGCTTGCTTATCTGACGGATCTGAGCGGTTCCAGGGGGCGCTGAATAGTTACCTATTTTATTAGTATATCAGCACCCCATGAATTCTCATAAAATCAGGACGGGGAGTAAACTCCCCGGACGATTTATAACGCTTCAGCTCCTTACCTCAGAAGAACATCCATGATCCGCTCATAGTCATTTCTTGATTTCATATGATCCAGGACGGATTCGATGATATCGTAACGGTCGGAAATGATTCCGTCGACGCGCTGGCGGACCATGTCCAGAGCCCTCTGCCTGCTGTTGACTGTCCAGCAGTATACCTTCTTTCCTTTGGAATGGATCGATCTGGTACGCTGAACGCTGATCGCATTGGACTGTGCCATCAGGATATTCCCGTATAGCCTGGCGGGACTGCCGTAGGCGAAGAAATACAGATAGCCGCACTGAAGATCGGGGATCTGTGTTGCGATGTAGGAGATCAGGTTGTAATTCAGGGAGATCAGGACACATTCCTCCTCCATTCCGCGCTCCCGGACCATCCGTGCCACATCCTGCGCCATCTGTTCGTCCGCGTCCTTTCCCTTCAGTTCCAGATAGAGCTTCACGCGCCCCTTTCCCAGGTCAAGCACTTCCGACAGAAGCGGAATCTGCCTCTGTTCCCAGTCTGGGCCGGGGAGGCGAAGATCCCGGACTTCCTCCAGGGTCAGATCATGGATCCGGTAAGGGACATGACACATTCTCTTCAGGGTCCCGTCGTGGAAAATGACATATTCCCCGTCTTTTGTGCGCTGGATATCCGTCTCCATCGCCGGAGCGCCAAGCTCCAGCGCCTTTTCCATCCCTTCCAGTGTATTTTCGGTATCCAGATCCCCGCCGAGGCGGTGTACGACAGCCTCGATGTGCCTGGCGGGAGGAAACAGGTAGTTGAACTGCAGAAAGGACACTGCTGTCAGCGCGCAAATGACTGCCAGGACCACAAAAAGGAACGGGATGAAAGAACGCCTGAAGCATCTTCGCCCTCCTGAAGGGGGAAGCGACCGGATCCCGTGGAGCATATAGTGGTAGAGTAAAGAGATCTTGACGGGGAGAATCCACACGGACACAAGAACGGCAAAAAGCAGGATGGCAAGGCTGAGGTAAGTGACAAACAGGACAAGAACCCTGTGCGAGCGGAGCGGAAGATACCGGCACAAAGCCTGCATCAGCATCGGTGCATACAGGAAGATGCCTCCGGCACTAATCAGGATGGCGAGGAAGACCACGACAGACAGCAGGATCTCCCGGAACAGGAGGGACCGGTTTGCCTTCACAAAGGCGCGCGTTCTTGAGCGTGCTTCCTGCGGGCGCTTCTGCATGATCAGGATATCATGCAGAAGAAGCGGATTGCGGAAGATCGGAATGCAGATCAGGAGAAAGACCACATAATACAGCGCGGTTGTCCAGAGTCTTTTGCTGAGAAGATACCGGATGTATCCCGGAATCTCAAAAGGATTCGGGAGGATGGCAAGCAGGGATACCGTAAAAAACAGGACAAAAAAGAAGTAGTACAGGATGATCCGGATCGCGTCCCTGCTAAGAAACAGGCGGATGGAGCAGACGCTTTTTTTCAGAAGAGGGAGGATGCGGATCCTTCTGTGATGGAGCATATCGTCTGACAGAAGGATCATCCCATTGATGATGATGCCGCCGGTCACGCACAGGAAGACCAGAAGGAATCCGATCACCGCATACCCCTGCCAGGAGCGCAGGAAGAAGCTGAAATTGGAGTTCGTAAGGGCAGCGTAACCGGTCGTTTCGATCAGGGCGGAGGATACCAGATCCAGCGCGTGCATCGACACAAAGACAATGGTAAAGAAGATCAGGGAATAGGTCAGCATCCAGCCGAAGCAAAAGACCGGAAATGCCCTCCTGAAAAGCCGGGACATCCGTTCCCGGACAGGCGGGTGAGCTGTCTGATCGGATGGTTTTCCTGTATGCTTCATTCCTTCCTCCCTGGATTCATTCTGGCGTGCTGTCGACTGTATCTGCATGATGCGAGAGGCTTAGCGCTGCGGGGCGGAACCGCTGCACTCATTTTATCACATGACGGGAAGCTGTGCCCGTCTGTGGTGCGTGAACTGCTGTGGTCGGGAGCAGAAAGTAGCACACAGGCAGATAAAACGTGCTATGATAGAAGAAAGGGAGACTGCATTTTTCCTGAATCAATCACAATACGGCAAATGAAAATGTCAGGTATGCCGCCATACAGCTGGCAGGGCAGAAAGGATGGACCATGGAGACCAGACCATATGTTTCGTGGGATTTGATTGGGAACTTTATGACAGACGCCTTTATCGCGGTCGGCGTACCCGGGGAGGATGCGAGACTGTGCGCGGACGTCCTGATGGAGAGCGACCGGAGAGGGATCGAAAGCCATGGCTGCAACCGGTTCAAGCCGATCTATATCGACCGGATTGAGGCGGGAATCCAGAAGCCGGTTACGGAGTTTGAGGTGCTGAAGGAAACCGTGACGACGCTGGTGGCGGATGCGCATGACGGTATGGGAATGGTAGCGTCCAGGAAGGCAATGGATGCCATTCTGGAGAAGGCGGAAAAGTATGGAATGGGAATGGCTGCGGTCCGCAATTCCACCCATTACGGGATTGCCGGCTACTGGGCCATGATGGCGTCCAGACGCGGGATGATCGGAATCACGGGGACGAACGCGCGTCCGTCGATCGCGCCGACTTTCGGCGTGGAGAACATGATGGGCACCAATCCGCTCACCTTCGCCTTTCCCACGGATGAAGAGTTTCCGTTTGTGCTGGACTGCGCCACCTCGATTACCCAGAGAGGAAAGATTGAATATTTCGCCCGGACCGGAAAGGATACGCCAAAAGGGATGGTCTTAAACCGCAGCGGCGAAGCGATGACCGACAGCGCAAAGATCCTGAAGGCGCTGACCGCAGGGGAGGCCGCGCTGGCACCGCTTGGCGGAATCGGAGAAGAGCTTGCGGGATACAAGGGGTACGGCTACGCTGCTGTCGTTGAGATACTGTCTGCCGCCCTCCAGGCAGGCAGCTTCATGAAGATGCTGACCGGACTGGATGAGAACAACGGGAAGAGGCCGTACCATCTGGGGCATTTCTTCCTCGTCATCAATCCGGATTTCTTCCTTGGCAAGGAGAGCTTTTGCCATACCTGCGGCGAGATACTCAGACAGCTTCGCGCTTCTTTGAAGGCGCCCGGGCAGGACCGGATCTACACGGCCGGCGAGAAGGAATACCTGGTGTGGCTGGAGCGAAAAGACAAGGGGGTTCCGGTCGGCGAAGCGGTGCAGAAGGAGCTTCTGGCCGTAAGGGACAAGTATCACCTTCCATATACCTTCCCGTTTGAGGGATGAGACCGGACGGAATCAGCAGATCATATAAAAAGCGCTCTCTTTTCCCATGAAAGAGGCGCTTTATCAGTTTTCTGGGTAGAAATATGCAAAGATTTCTGTCATACTGATCATGATCCGGTTTAAGGATGATGCTCTGGAGGGAATATGTATTATTCTGCGATTGGCCTGATTGCCATTCTGGTTTTGCTGATTGTAAACCAGGATATCCTGTTTTGCCGCGGGAAATCCGGCGACATACCTGCCTGGAAGGTGTACAGGGGGTTCCTGTACGCTGTCATGGCGTATTATCTCACGGATATTCTGTGGGGTGTCTTTGAGAGCCGGAAGCTGAGGATCCCGCTTTTTGCAGATACGACAGTGTACTTTGCGGCCATGGCAGCCGGCGTGCTGCTCTGGGCGGAGTTTACGGTCGCCTATCTGGAAGAGAAGAATTCCTTCGGACAGTTCCTGATCATCGCCGGACGCGTGATAGCGGGATTAATCGCGCTGCTTGCCCTGATCAATCTCTTTGAACCGATTCTTTTTACCGTGGACAGCAACTGTGTCTACCGTGCCCTTGCGGCCCGGTATGTGATCCTTGCATTTCAGATCCTGCTGCTGATGATGATTTTTGTCTATGCCTTTTCTTCGATGAAGCGATCAGACGCTGCGGACGGAAAATCCCCCAGGTATCGGGCGCTGGGCCTCTTCAGTCTGATAATGGCTGTCTTTCTCGTTCTGCAGCTGTTCTTTCCTTCCCTGCCTTTTTATTCGATCGCTTATCTTCTGGGAACGTGTATGCTCCATTCCCTGATCGTGAGCGATGAGAATGAGGAATACAGGAGAGAACTGGAGGAAGCGGAGAAGGTCACTCAGCTGAAGGAAACCATCACCTCCCTTCTGGACAACATGCCCGGAATGACCTTCA
Source organism: uncultured Lachnospiraceae bacterium (assembly GCA_902767065.1). Classification (GTDB taxonomy): domain Bacteria; phylum Bacillota; class Clostridia; order Lachnospirales; family Lachnospiraceae; genus Porcincola. The sequence continues at coordinate 4,306 of CACXFW010000283.1, forward strand.
CCAAGGACAGCAGTACGGGAGTCTATCTGGCATGCAATCAGGCTTTTGCAGAGTATGCCAACAAGGAAAATCCGGCCGGCGTGATCGGGCTTACCGATGCGCAGATCTTCGATGCCGAGACGGCGGCTCATTTTGTACATGATGACAAGATCGCGCTCTCCCTGAGCACCCCGTACATTTTCGTGGAGGATGTGCCGGATGCCGCAGGCAATCAGCGGCAGATCAGGACGACGAAGCTCAAATACCGGGATGCTTCGGGGCGGATGTGCATTCTGGGCATGTGCCAGGATATCACGGACCTGGTGCAGATCCAGCATGAGAACGCCATGACGAAGGAAACCTATGAAAACGCCGTCAGTTCCAGCCTCATGTATACACATATTGCCCATGCGCTCGCACGTGACTACGCCGACATGTTCTATGTCAACTGTGACACGGAAGAGTACATTGAGTACCGGAAGGGGGAGAAGAGCAACCCTCTTTCCGAAACGCGGCGCGGCTGGCATTTCTTCAGCGACGGCAGGATGGAACTGAGCGAGAGAGTATACCCGGATGACAGGGAAGCCTTTCTGGAGGCGATGAAGAGGATTCCTTTGATGAAGGCCCTGAGCCGGAACAATACTTTTATCATGACTTACCGCCAGATGGAGAAAGACGGCCCGGTGTATGTGCGGATGAAGGTTTCCCGGATGGAAGACGATGAACACTTCATCATCGTGGGAATTACGAATGTCGACGCGCAGATGCGGGAAACCATGGCCAAAAGCGAAGCGCTGTCAGAGGCGCTGAAGGCGGCCGAGCAGGCAAACAAGGCAAAAACATCATTTCTCTCCAGCATGAGCCATGAGATCCGCACGCCGATGAACGCGATTATCGGGCTTGACACGCTCGCCCTGAAAAAGGAAGACCTGGACCTTGAGACGCGGGAGTACCTGGAGAAGATCGGGGGAAGCGCCAGGCATCTGCTTGCCCTGATCAATGATATCCTGGACATGAGCCGCATTGAGTCCGGCCGTGTCATTCTTCGCCGGGAGGTATTCTCCTTCCGCGCCATGCTGGAACAGATCAATACCATGGTCACGTCTCAGTGCGGCGACAAGGGCCTTACGTATTCGTGCAGTACCCTCAGCCAGGTGGATGACCTGTATATCGGCGATGACATGAAGCTCAAGGAGGTTCTCATCAACATTCTGTCGAATGCCATCAAATTCACCGATGCGCCCGGCAGCGTCACAATGACAGTGGAACGGACCCGGAAGGATGAGGATCAGAGTACGATTTGCTTTTGCATAAAGGACACCGGCATCGGTATGGATCCGGAATTCATCCCGTGGATCTTCGAACCCTTTGCCCAGGAAGACAGCCGGCAGAAGAACAAGTATGGAAGCTCCGGGCTGGGGATGGCCATCACGAAGAGGATCGTGGATCTGATGAATGGCTCCATCCATGTTTCGTCCGAGAAGGGAGTCGGGACGGAATTTGCCGTGACAATTCCCTTAAGAAACTGTGATCAGGCGGACGCGGTACAGGAAGGTTCGATAGATCTTCATGCCTTGTATATCCTGGTGGTTGATGATGATCCGATCGATGCGGAGCATACCAGAACCGTGCTCAGCGAGGCGGGCATCCGGACGGATACCGCTTCGAGCGGGGAAGAAGCTCTCCACATGATGGAGGTGCAGTATGCCAAGCATAAGCCGTACAACCTCGTCCTCATGGACTGGAACATGCCGGGGATGAACGGCCTGGAAGCGTCTGCGGAGATACGCTCGCATTATGAAAACGAGAGTACGGTCGTTGTCATGACGGCGTATAACTGGGATGATATCCAGGAGGACGCGAAACGTGTCGGCGTGAACAGCTTCCTTGCGAAGCCGCTGTTTGCCGGCAGCGTGATCGGACAGCTGGAGCAGATTGCGCGCCGGAACAATATGAAGCTGTTCCGGGAGAAGAAACAGGCTCCTCTGGCAGGACGCCGCATCCTGCTGGCAGAGGATACCCAGATCAATGCGGAGATCATGATGGATACGCTGGAGATCGAGAACATCAGCGCGGATCACGCTGAGAACGGCAGGATAGCGGTTGAGATGTTCAACAACAGCGTGGCAGGAACCTACGCGGCGATCCTTATGGATGTACGCATGCCTCAGATGAACGGACTGGAGGCGGCGAAGATGATTCGCTCCCTTCCCAGAAAAGATGCGAAGCGGATCCCCATCATCGCGCTGACCGCGAATGCATTCGACGAGGACGTTCAGCTGTCTGTGCAGGCCGGAATGAACGCCCATCTGAGCAAGCCTGTGGACGCGGACCACCTGATCCGGGTGCTGGGCGAGCTGGTCTATGAGGCGGAAGAAGCGTCATACGGCTGTGGCTGAGTGCCATTGCCGGAAGGAAAGGAATCTTATGGAAAGATACCGTTATATCAGGGGCTCTTACCGGCGCTTCAGACAATGGGGCGCTCGTATCCTGCTTCTGACACTTGTCATGGAGATTATGGCATGTCCATCAGCCTTTGCGAAGGAGCCGGAACACAAGGTGGTGCGCGTCGGGTGGTATGATTCCTCTTTCTGCTACTTTGACGCGTTCGGGAGACGCTGCGGCATCGACTATGAATACCAGCAGAAGATCTCCGCGTACACAGGATGGACCTATGAGTATGTGGAAGACAGCTGGTCAAACCTGTTCCAGATGCTCAAGGACGGGGAGATCGACCTTTTGAGCGATGTCTCTTACAGGCCGGAGCGGACACAGTATATGTCCTTTCCCGATCTTCCCATGGGCTCGGAAGCATACTATATCTATATCGATGCCGACAACCGCGAGATTACGGCGGACGATCTTGAGTCCTTTAACGGGAAACGGATCGGCGTCAACGAAGGCAGTGTCCAGGAGGGCTTCCTGAGGGACTGGGCTGAAAGAAACGGAATCGTCATCGATGTTGTTTTGCTGGATGTGGAAGAAGCACAGTCTCTGGAAATGCTCATGAACGGGGAACTCGACGGGTATACGACGGTCTTTTCCTTTGGATCCGAGCAGAAGATCGTTCCAGTCACCAGAGTCGGCGCGTCGGACTATTTCTACGCTGTCAATAAAAGCAGGCCGGACCTCATTGCCGACCTGAACATGGCGCTGTCCGGCATTCAGGATGAGGATCCAGGCTTTAGGGCAAGGCTGACACAGGATAACAAGTATAACACGAATACGAATCTATTCCTGACCCCGGATCAGGAGGACTGGCTGAAGGGGCACGGAGCGATCCGGATCGGATACCGCGAAGGATCTCTTCCCTTCTGTGAATCCAGCAAGGAGACGGGGGAACTGACCGGCGCCCTTAAGGATTATCTGGCTCACGCGGAAAACCACATGAGGAGTTATGACATCCGGTTCGAAGCAGTCCCTTATTCCTCGACGAGGGCGGCCCTGGATGCCATGAAAGACGGGGAGATTGACTGCGTATTTCCGGTCAACCTGAGCTCTTATGACTGCACCAGGTTCGATGTGTGGGTGACCGGTCCCGCGATGAAGACGGAAATGAACGCTGTCATGCGCGCTTCGGACCAGCAGAGCATCTCGCGCGACAGTACGATTACCTTTGCGCTGACCGGGGATGACCTGAATATCGAGACCTTCCGGATGGATCAGTATCCCGCGTCCGAAAGCAAAGCCTTCCCCGATGTAAAATCTTGTTTTGAAGCGGTTGCCTCGTCAGATGCTGACTGTGTCCTTGTCAGCAATTACAGAATGCCTGCTGCGGAAGAGATCATGACAAAGTACAGGCTCTTCAGCGTTCCGACAGGAGAAGCGATGCCGCTTTCCTTCGCGGTAAACAGGGCGGACCGGGAACTTTATTTCATCATGAACAAAACCGTGGCCGTGACGAACAGCGATGAGATGGATTCCGCGCTGGCCTCCCATATGCGTTCCGACCTGAAGGTATCCTTTATCCAGTTTCTCAAGGATAACTGGATCATTGTGATCATCTGCCTTACAGTGGTGTTCCTGATTATCATTGTCCTGCTTGCGCAGAAGCTGAATGCCGAACGGACCGCCAACGAACAGAAGCGCCTTCTGGAGGAAGCGCAGAAGATCGCTGAGCTGAAACAGACCATCTCCTCCCTTCTGGACAATATGCCCGGGATGAACTTTACCAAGGACGCCAAAACCGGGGTATATCTTGCCTGCAACCAGGACTTTGCCAGGTACGCGCACAGGGAGAACCCGGACGGCGTGATCGGACTCACTGCCGCGGAGATCTTTGACGAAAAGACTGCGGCCAAGTTTGATGAAGAGGACCGGATTGCGCTCTCGATGGATACACCGTATATTTTCGTCGAGGACGTGCCGGACGCGGAAGGAAATCAGCGGCAGCTCCAGACCACCAAGCTGAAATACACGGATGCATCCGGCCGCCAGTGCGTCCTGGGCATCTGCCAGGACATGACGGATATCGTGCGTATCCGGCGGGAGATCGCCACTTCCAGGGAAGCCTATGAAAAGGCCAGGAGCAACGGCATCATCTATACGCACATTGCCAAGACGCTGGCCCGGAGCTACTCTGACCTGTTCTATGTGAATCTGGATACGGAGGAGTTTATCGAATACCAGACGGACGACGACCAGAATGCTCTGACACAGGCAAGGAGGGGGTGGCATTTCTTTGAAGAATGCCAGATCGAGGTCAATGAATATGTGCATCCGGATGACCGGGCCAAGTTCTCGGAGGCAATGGAACGCCATAACCTGCTGAAAGCCCTGGACGGGAATAACACCTTCCTCATGACGTACCGTCTGCTGTCTGACGGGGAACCGTACTATGTCAGCATGAAGGTTTCCCGCATGGAAGACGATGACCGCTTCATCATTATCGGCGTGACGAACATTGACGACGAGATGCAGCAGCGCCGCGCCGCGGAACGGGTACAGGAGGAACAGATCGCCTATGCCCGGCTCCGGGCACTCGCCGGTGATTTCCTGAGCGTGTGCTCCGTGGTTCCCGGGACCGGCCATTACCGGGAATACAGCACGGCGGAAGGATCAGACAGCTTCGACCGGCCGAGGGAGGGAGAGGACTTCTTCTCAGATATCAGGGAGCAGGCACAAACCGTGCTCTATCCGGAGGACCGGGACCGCTTCCTCGATGTGCTGACCCGGGAAAATGTCATGGAGGAGATCAGGCGCCACGGGATCTTCTCGCTCAGCTACCGGCTCATGGTGGAGGGAGTTCCCCGCTATGTACAGCTTCGCTCTGCCATGATAGAAGAGAAGGAAGGCCTGCGCCTGATTGTCGGGATCGTCGACATTGATGCCCATGTCCGTCAGGAAGAGGAATATGAGAAACGCCTCGCTCAGGCGCAGCGGGAGGCAAACCTGGACGCGCTGACCGGCGTCAAGAACAGGCACGCCTATCTGGAGGCGGAGGAGCGGATGGACCGCCAGATCCTGGAGCATCGCGCGCCTCAGTTCGCGGTGGTCATCCTTGACGTGAACGACCTGAAGAAGGTCAACGATACGGAAGGACATAAGGCAGGAGACCGGTATCTGAGGGACGCCAGCAGGATCATCTGCAGCATCTTCAAGCGCAGCCCCATCTTCCGCATCGGAGGAGATGAGTTTGCCGCGATTGTTCAGGGCGCGGATTATGACTGCATCGAGGAGCTGATTGGAAAGATGAAGGATCACAATACGAAGGCTCTTGGCACCGGAGGGATTGTCATTGCCTGCGGGATGTCGAAGTATACGAACGATACCAGGGTGGCGCTTGTTTTTGAACGCGCAGACCAGAGGATGTACGAGAACAAGATCAGTCTGAAGGAAAGGGGCGGAAGGTAGGAGTATGGTCTTATCAGGAGTGAAAACGTGCTTGACAACCGGGCGTAATGGGTGTAGGATACGGTCGTTGTCAGATATGTGTGTGCGTAGCTCAGCTGGATAGAGCGTCTGGCTACGGACCAGAAGGTCGCGAGTTCGAATCTTGTCGCGCACGCGGGAGAGACCCTGTTTCCGGCTTGTCCGGGTACAGGGTTTCTTTTTTCTCATCTAAA
>CACXFW010000284.1 GCA_902767065.1 uncultured Lachnospiraceae bacterium
CTGCCACCGCATGAACCATCGTCACAAGATCCGAAGTATCTTTATGCTTTTTCAGGTATTCTTTCAGGACATCCTGCAGATACATCTGCGGCATGACGCCGCGCCCGCCTGTCAGAATGACAAACAGCTCCGTGCTTGTCATTTCGGTAAACGGTTTTATCTCATCCAGCTCCGGATTGATCTTCTTGTCTGTCATCGTACAGCCTCCCTGAGCAGACACGAATTCCCGCCTGATCCATTCATCCTATGGATACCGGGTTCTCTCAGAATCCCAGTTTTTCCTTTACCTCATCAACGCTCATGCCGCTCTTCGAAATCACCTTGAGCAGTTCCTTCTCTGCCTTTGCCTTCGCGGCTCTCTTCGCTTTTGCTTCGGCAGCCTTTTCAGCCTTCTTCTTTCCGTTCTTCAGATCATCGAGATCCTTCTTTAATTCATTCTCAACCACTTTCAGTGCTTCGATCTTCGCAACCAGCTTCGCCTGCGCTTCCAGATTGCTCTCAATCTTTGCCTTCAGGGATTCTTCTCTTGTTGCTCTCGGTTTTCTCTCTGCCATGCGATAAAGTCTCCTTTCATTTTATATCATTTAGCAGTTTTTCATAAAATTAACATGTTTTCATGATAAATGAATCAAACTCTCTTATCAAGAGTATATCATGTTTTGCAAATAAAGAAAGTCTTATTTACGGAAACAGTGGTTTATTTTAAGCGGGAAAATCCGGAAGCGCAAGCTTGTTTTCACTGCTGATCAACTCTGTTTTTTCCTTCCGGCTCATCCGTTTCATATGCCATTCCCGGCTCATCGCATCATGCTTATTCTCATACGCTTCATAATACACCAGTTCCACCGGCAGGCGGGAGCGTGTATATTTTGCCCCTTTTCCGCTGTTATGAGCCGCAATGCGGGATCCAAGGTCTGTTGTCCAGCCGCAATAAAGCGTATCATCGTTACAGCGCAGAAGATACACATAATTCATCATAGCACTCTGATCTGTTTCAGTTCCTTCTTCCGCTCATACATCATCCGGTCCGCTCTTTCGAACACATCGCCCAGCCGGCGATCCGTCTGCTCCAGAACCGCGTAGCCAACAGAAAAGGTCACCGCGTTTTCCTTTATGTTTTCTTCGATCTTACGGTTCAGCTCACGGATGACCTCCTCCATCGTATCATAACCTTTTCCCTGGAGAATCACTGCAAATTCATCGCCGCCGATCCGAAATACCGCGCCGTGCGTGAAGTATTCGCAGATCATGGCACAGGCAGCCTTAATGAGCTCGTCCCCGGCCGCATGTCCCTGCGTATCATTCACACGCTTCAATCCATTGATATCGCATATGACAAGCGCCAGCTTCTGAATCTCATTGTTCCGGATCTGCTGATTGATCGCGCTCTCTTTTTCAGAGTAGGCATGCTTATTTCTCACGCCTGTCATGGAATCCTTGTTTGCCATATCCCGGAAGGTCCGGCTGGCTTCCTTTTCCTCCTCAATCTTATCCCTGGACAGGGCTCTGAGCTGCAGAAGAAGAACCGCGGCAAGAATCAGTACGGCCACCAGCACGAAGAGAATCTGATTCCGGCTTGCAATGATGTTCTTTTCACTGATATCCCGGATCTGGTCCTGAATCACGCTTTCCCGGATCAGGACGGCCATCTCCCATCCCGTCCCTGCAATCGGAATATAGAACAGCGTCTCCTCCACTCCGCCGGAGGCAAATCTCATGCTGCCCTCTTCTCCGTTTGCGAAATGGTCACAGTTCTCCTGCCAGTCCTCTTTTGCAAGAAGCTCCTTCGTCGCTTCCAGAATATTCCTGTCCGAGATCACCGGCCCGAGCCTGGTGCCTGACAGATTGCCGCCGTTGCCCATGTACAGACCGAAATAGGTCTTTCCCTGATCGTCCAGCGCCAGCAGTTCAACGATGTCACTGATATTGATCTGGACAAAGCATGCCTTGAACGGCTTTCCCATCGCCCGAAGCCCCGGCGTAGGAATCGCCAGACACAGCTGTCTGGAAGATCCATACTGCGAAACGGTATTGATGATCCGGCCCGTCAACTGCTCTTTTGCCAGAAATTCATGACGGCTTCTGCCCGTATAGGCCGTGTATTGCGTGTACACGATATTCTCTTCATCCACCAGTGCAAACCCATGCAGGGAAAGCAGGGACTGCACCTTTCCGATGGTCCTTTGAAGCTCCTCCTGCGTCTTCGGCGCTTCCTCGTCGATAAAGAGCAGCGCTTTTTCCATCTCATCGAAGCTGTCATTAATCAGGTTTGTAATGATTCTTGCACGGTGGTCCGCCATCGTTTCGAGGTAGAAGGAACTGACTGCGGAAACCGCTTCATTGGTTGCGGTGATCGTCTGCCTGGACGCCCATAAGGTATTGGCCATCACCATGAACATAATCAGCAGGCTGCCTGAGACAGCAGTCAGAACAAAGGTCCTCGTTGTGATCCGTTTTTTCTTCCTCATGAAATATCACCATACAGCAACTCAAGCATGGAAGCCGCGTCTTTTTGATAGATTACTGTGGTTATCTCATCTGTCTTTTCCGGAAACAGTTCGCCGGGCAGGTTGCCGTCCGCAATTTTGACCGCAACCTGAAGCGTATCAAAGCCGATCGAAAAGCAGTCCTGCACTCCAAGGCAATAGATCACGCCTTCATCCAGATAATGAAGCGCTTCCTCATCATGATCCATCCCGACGATCACCGCGCCGGATCCCTTTTCCGTGATCGCTCTGGCAGCGCCGACGGGGTTGCTCATGTTGCAGCAGATAATCCCATCCAGATCCGGACAGTCCTTCAGAATCTTCAGGGTGAGATCATAGGCCTTGTCCACGGAATCCATATCATACTCCGTTGCCACGATTTCCATGTCCGGGTATCCGGCTATGATATCCCTGGCCCCTCTTGCGCGGTCCTCGTGACACGGAGCCCCCACACTGCCGACGAGAATCGCGACCTTACCTTTATATCCCAGCTTCTCGCAAAGAGCCTGTGTCAGATCCGCCCCATCCTGATAATTATGCGTATTTCCGACATAAGCGATTCTTTTGCAGCCTTCAGCGGCATCCGAACTGGAAAAGGTCATGACCTTCTTCCCCGAGTCCACCAGCTCATCCAGAAGCGGGGAGATCAGCTTTTCATCCGCGACGTCGACGCCGATCACATCATAATCCTTCTTCTCTGCTGTAAGGAGTCTTTGGGTCTGATCCGCAGCGGAAGCTTCCTCCGGCGCCATGTATTCGTAGGTAATCGTGATCCCCTTCTCCAGAAACTGCCTCTGTGCCTCTTCCATGCCCAGCGCCACTGCGTCCCACCAGGGATGCACCGTCTTATATGTGAAATAAAACCTGTAGCGGTCTTTCTGCGGCGTGTAGGAGTCAAGCTCATGGTCGAAATCAACGGCGCTGCGCACATCCTCCGCCAAGGATGCTGAGATGCTGCCGGTGAACAAGAGTCCTGATGCCAGCACAGCAGCCATTATGCCCATTATTGTTGTATTTTTTCGCATTTGGAATCCCTCAACTGATGATTACCATTTCTGCCGGCACGCGGTATTGCCGCCGCCTCCTTCCGGATAAGCTTCCATTGTCTGAACCCCTCCGCAGGAGGGATGCGCACAGCCAAAACCGCCAAGGCTATCCTATATCTTACCACATTTGAGCGGTCTTCGTATCTCCATCTGGTTTATCCTGCCGTCCAG
>CACXFW010000285.1 GCA_902767065.1 uncultured Lachnospiraceae bacterium
ACTCCGGTCGAGGACATCGTGGCGTCTGTGAATGCCTTCCTGACTGAGGTAAACAATATCTCGCTTGCAATCGGCGATAACTGGAACGCGGTTGCTGGCCAGATGCCGGCGATCGATGCCGCGATGCAGAAGTTCAAAGAAACATTTGGCGAAGCCTACCAGTTTGAGAAGATCGATCTGTTCGGCGACACGACCATGGTGACAGCCTACGATATCAGGCAGGATATCAGCAGCGTGGTCGGAAGCGCGACCGCGTCGATCCTGCAGGAAGCATTTGACAAGCTCTGTGTGTACCATTTTATCAATACGATGCTGACCCTGAACCCGGGAATGACTCCGACATCGGTCATGGATCCGGCCTGGGCGACTGCGAATGAAGCTGCCCTGCGGTCGGCGATCGCGGAGTATGCTTCTCTGCCGAACAGTGTGCTGATCTATAATCCCGTCACAGGGAAGACGGAATTCTCGTCTGAGTTCGGGATTCTGAACACCGGCATTTTCTCCGGGGAACCGATTGTCGATTTCCTGCAGAATGTACTTGTTCCGGTCAATTACAACTACGTGGTAGGGGAACCTGAGGCACCGGTTGAGACTGTCTCCACGGAAGGAGAGGTGCTTCCGGATGACTATGACGATGATTCGGGCAGCGGATATTCCGCGGAAGAACTTCAGGAAATGATCCTGGAGCAGGAGAAGGCCATCAAGGAGACGGAACTGCAGATCCGTGAGGCGGAACTGGCTATCAAGGAGTACAAGAAGATCCTGGACGGAAGGATCGTCTACGCGACGATCAACGGGATTGTAAAGAGCGCGGGAGCGGTGGATTCCTCCGCCGGAAGCAACGCATTTATCGTCATCACCGGGAAGGAAGGACTCTACGTCAAGGGCTCGGTAAATGAACTCGCGCTTGATACGATCAAGGTGGGGGATGTCATTACCGGAACCTCCTATGAGACCGGAAGCACATTTGCGGCGGAGATCGTAGAGATCTCCGAGTATCCGGATACGGGCAGCAATTACTATTACGGATACGGAGACGGGAATTCGAATTCCTCCTTCTATCCCTTCCTTGCCTATATCGAGAACGCGGACGGGCTGTCGGTGGATTCCTATGTCGACCTGTCGCTTGACAAAAGCCCGGTCAGCGCGTCAGGGGATATTTATTCCGGAGGGCTGACCCTTGATGAATACATGATACGGACGGATTCCAGCGGTAGGAGCTTCTGCTACGTGCGCGGGAAGGATGGCCTGCTGGAGAAGCGGTATCTGGAGGTCGGCGCGAACAACTGGGGCGTGATCACCATCAAGTCCGGCCTTGCGCAGAATGACTACATCGCGTTTCCGTATGGAAAAGGGGTTGAAGAGGGAGCCAAGACGGTTGAGGTCGACTACCTCACAGCGGTTGACGGCGTTTCCTATTAAGGGGCTGAAAGTGAAGAGGCTGAAAGCAATATGTTAGAGAATATAAGGCTTGCATTTCAGGGAATCTGGTCGCACAAGATGCGTTCTTTCCTTACAATGCTTGGAATCATCATAGGAATTGCCTCGATTATCGCGATCGTCTCAACGATCCAGGGGACAAACAATGCCCTGCGGGATCAGCTTGTCGGATCCGGGAACAATACGGTAAACGTCAATCTGAGCCAAGGCGGCGAGGCATACCAGATCTATGACTCTTCCTCGATCCCGTCAGGGATTCCGGTGATTTCGAATGACACGAAACAGAGGATCCTGGCACTGGACAATGTGGAGAAAATGACAAGCTATACCACACGGTTCATGTCAGACGGGGTGTATTACCGGGATAAGTCTCTGAGCGAATTCAATATCTATGGCATCGACATGGATTATTTTGACACGCTCAACTATGCGATCAAGACCGGAAGGGAGTTTCTTCCGGAAGACTATGAAGATTATCACCGCGTGATCGTGGTTGATCAGACAGCGGCGAACAACCTCTTTCAGGGAGCCAATCCGCTGGGGCGTACCGTCGAGATCAATTCGCAGCCATTTACCGTGATCGGCGTAGTCTACAAGATCGCCGGCTATGAACCGGATATCGAGAGTGTGGACGATTTCTATACCTATGACGATGGTTCCAACGGGATCTTCTTCATGCCGAAGACCACCTGGCCGATTGTCTTTCAGTATGATGAGCCGGAAAATGTAGTGGTCAAGGCAACGAGCACGGATGAGATGACGAAAGCCGGACAGAGGACGGCAAACATCCTGAATGAGACGATTCTCAATAAGAGTTCAACCGTCACCTACAGCGCGGAAGACCTCCTGGGGATTGTAAAGCAGCAACAGGAGCTGGCAAATGCTTCGAACCTGCAGCTTGTCTGGATCGCGGGAATCTCTCTTCTGGTCGGCGGAATCGGCGTCATGAACATCATGATCGTATCGGTTACGGAGCGTACCAATGAGATCGGCCTGAAGAAGGCAATCGGCGCAAGGAAGAGCGCGATCCTGTGGCAGTTCCTGACGGAAGCGGCCGTTTTGACCAGCCTGGGCGGCGTCCTGGGAGTTGCCGCGGGAATCGCCATGAGCCAGCTGATTCACCGGTTTACCGGGATCCTGGTTGGAATTAACTGGCCGGCTGCGCTGATCGCGGTCGTGTTCTCCATGATTATCGGGATTGTGTTCGGACTTCTCCCATCGGTCCAGGCTTCCAACCTGGATCCGATTGAGGCACTTAGGAGAGAATAATCCCTGCGGGGCAGTGAACAGTAACGCCATGGTTACAGGTCCCACCCCGGCCGGCCTCCTGCGGCAGACACAGGGATCCTTCGTTTCGACCCCCGAAAGTCTACACTCAGGATCCCTGTGTCTGCCTTGGGGCTGGCCGGGGTGGGACCTGTAATACGCCATGAACACGGCGGTGCATGATCGATAAAATCGGTATTGCGCCGCTGTTTTATGTGTGATAAACTGTGAAAGTTGCTGAATAAACACGCATGCGGATTCTGCGGGCGGTGCCGGAAGGCTCCCGCGGACCGGAAACATGCGGAAGTACAAAACCAAAGGAGAAATGTGATGAGTGTACT
>CACXFW010000286.1 GCA_902767065.1 uncultured Lachnospiraceae bacterium
CGACGCTCCTGTCTGAGGTTGTGGGGGGAGGTTCCTGCTTCGCAGGCCTTGTCTGCCTACGAAGATGGCTGCTTACATGCAAGCATGACGCCTCCATCTTCGTAGGCAGACAGGCTGTGAATAGTAACATAAGGTCAGATCGACAGCGCCTTCGCGACACGGACCATGTAATCCGGAAGAGTTTTCTGCATTGCCAGCGCCTGTGCCATATCAAAGTCCACCCAGTCGCCGTTCCGGTATCCGACGACACGGTTCGACTTTCCTTCCGCAAGAAGATCCACCGCGTAGGCGCCCATCATGGAAGCATAAACCCTGTCCTTGCAGGTCGGTGAGCCGCCGCGCTGCATATGTCCCAGGATCGTCGCCCGGGTCTCGACCCCGGTCGCTGCCTCGATTCTGCGTGCCATGGAAGCAGAGTGGCCATTTCCTTCGGCATTCACGATAATGTGATGCTTCTTGCCGCGTCTCCTGCAGTCAATAATGTTGTTGATCAGCTTCTGCTCGTCATAATCATAGGTCTCTGGCAGCAGGATATCCTCCGCGCCGTTCGCGATGCCGCACCACAAAGCGATATAACCGGCCCTCCTGCCCATAACCTCGATGATCGAGCAGCGCTCATGTGACGTTGAAGTATCGCGGACCTTGTCAATGGCATCCATGGCCGTATTCACCGCGGTGTCAAACCCGATCGTATACTCGGTGCACGCGATGTCCAGATCGATCGTCCCCGGAACCCCGATCGTATTGATGCCAAGCTCCGCAAGCTTTCCGGCTCCCGCAAAGGACCCGTCGCCCCCGATCACAACCAGTCCTTCGATTCCATGCTTGCGGCAGTTCTCCGCAGCTCTCCTCTGCCCCTCGGGGGTACGGAATTCCGAGCTTCTGGCCGTGTAGAGAAATGTACCTCCCCTCGAGATGGTATCGGACACATTTCTCGCGTCCAGATCGATGATCTCCTCGTTCAGCAGACCTTTGTATCCCTGATAGATTCCCTTGACCCTGATTCCCTTGCCGATCGCCATCCGGACGACAGCACGGATCGCGGCGTTCATGCCCGGTGCGTCCCCGCCGCTCGTCAGGACACCGATTGTATTGATTTTAGAAGCCATCATCTGTCCTCCAGTTTTCGATAGGCACGGTGATGCCCTACATACTTATACGCAGGACGGATCAGCTTGCCTTCATTTATCAGCTCCTCCATGCGGTGCGCCGCCCATCCGGAAATGCGCGCGATCGCGAAGATCGGCGTATACAGCTGTCTCGGAATGCCCAGCATGGAATATACAAATCCGGAGTAGAAGTCAACATTGCAGCAGATCGGCTTGGCCAGGTTCTTGCGCTCCGTAAGGAGTTTTGAGGAGATCCGTTCCACCGATTCATACAGTCCGAATTCCTCTTCCAGCCCCTTTGCCTCCGACAGCTTTCTTGCCGCTTCCTTCAAAATCACGGCACGCGGATCACTCAGAGTATAGATCGCATGCCCCATGCCATAGATCAGTCCGGAATGGTCAAACGCCTCCCTGTTCATGATCTTTTCCAGATACGCCTCGATCTTCGCCTCATCCTGCCAGTTGGACAGATGGTTCTTGATATCCTCGAACATCTTCTCGACCTTCAGGTTCGCGCCGCCGTGCCTGGGACCCTTCAGCGAAGCCAGGGACGCCGCTACAGCCGAATACGTATCTGTACCTGTCGATGAGACGACATGCGTGGTAAAAGTCGAATTATTACCGCCGCCATGCTCCGCATGAATGACCAGGCACTCATCCAGAACCCTTGCCTCCAGATCCGTATACGCCCCGTCATCACGCAGCATCCGGAGGATGTTCTCCGCCGTCGACAATTCCTCACTCGGATAGCGGATGATCAATGACCGGTCATTGTTGTAATGCTGATACGCATGATAATTATAGACAGCGATCATCGGCATCACTCCGATCAGAAGCAGCGCCTGGCGGAAAACATTCGGGATCGATGTGTCATCCGGTTCCTGGTCATAGGAATACAGGGTCAGCACGGACCGCTGCATTCCGTTCATGATGTTTCTGCTTGGTGCTTTTAATATAACATCCCTGACAAACTTTGAAGGGAGCTCTCTGTACTGTGACAGCAGGTGGATGAATTCCTTCAGCTCCGCTGTGGTCGGAAGGTTTCCGAACAGCAGAAGGTATGTCACCTCTTCAAAGTTGAACTTCCTGTTTTTATTCCCTTCAACCAGCTCGCCGACCTTGTATCCCTGATAGTACAGTTCCCCCTCGATCGGGATGGACCGGCCCTCTGTCTCCTTATGCCCGTTGACATCCGAGATCTCTGTCAGGCCGGTAAGGACGCCCCGACCGTTGGATTCGCGAAGTCCTCTCTTGACATCGAATTTCTGATAGAGCCCGACATCCATCTTATTCGCGTTCAGCGCGACATTGGTGAGTTCTCTCAGCCGTTCATCTCTTATCCTCTTCTCCTCATCAGTCAGCATGTATTACCTCCGATTCTCATGCTCTTCATCCCCAAAATACATGGAGATAGATTATAACATGGCGGGAAATCTGTCAATTTTCATCTCACCCGGAAGCCCTGGTTATACTGGTTAACCTTAGCGATTTCCAAGCGTCAGCGCCGGAAAGCGCTTAGTTTAACCGCATATACCGCGGTGAAATCGTCCA
>CACXFW010000287.1 GCA_902767065.1 uncultured Lachnospiraceae bacterium
CCCAGACTGCCAGCGGCGAAAGATAGGGCTGAAGTTTCGTTGAATTGCTGCTTGCAGATGGCGTTTCGTTCATATGATGATCTCCTTCTTCTCCTCACCCGCAGGATCGCCTTTCTCCCCTGACCGCTCCATGTCTGATGGGTCTCTCCGCGCAAAAACGTGCCAGAGGAAGGTGCTCCGGATCAGTCTTCTCCCCAATCATAACACACAGAAGGAACCAGCGGTAGAGATTTCATCACATCTCCAGCGGTTACAAGTCACACCGTTACAGCCGACAGCCCTTGTCACAGAACCGGCGCGGCTGTTATGATAGGGAAGCAACGAGAGGATCCGGACAGTCAAGGAAAACGCAGCTGAAAGAAGGACCAGCCGTTACGATTCACAGCCCCTCCACCCACAGCCATCATGCAAATGGAGTAACCGGGACATGAATACCAGAAAACAATCCGAAGAAGAAGCGATCTGCCAGGACATCATTCAGTATGGAAAAGAGATCCTCACCTCCGATGTCTTTCGCCAGACAGCCTGTCAGACGCATCATCTGCAGAGTACGGTAATGGAACACACGATGAATGTCTGCATCATCGCCGTGAAGCTGTGCCGTGAGAAGATGCGAAAGGGCGCACAGCTGAATGAAAAGGACCTGATCCAGGCCGCGCTGTGCCACGATCTGGGGATGATCGGACGGGAGAAAAAGTACAGGCATGTGGTCGACACCTGGATGAGCCATCCGGCAGAGTCGGCAAAAATCGCCAGAAAGATCGTACCCGATCTGAGTCCGGATGCGGAGCAGATGATCCTCAGCCATATGTGGCCGCTGTCCGGCCGCCCGCCCAGGTCCAGAGAGGGCCGGCTGTTGTGCCGGGCGGACAAGTACGCCAGCATGGCGGACTGGCAGTACATGATCCTGAAGGGCCGGTATGCAGACCGCATCAAGGCGGGGATCGGCGAATTGTCCGTGCAGGAGCACTCAGGGAATTCTTCTGACACTTTGGCTGAATGAACAGCCGGCCGCCTGCTGCCGGACAGCCATTCCATGCCGTCTTTCGTGTCCGCCATTTTCCGGAGAATGCGTTTTTCTCTTGACACGATACAGGCCGGCATCAGCCGTCGAGATCAGCTTGAAGAGCTGATCATAATCCCCGACGGCCCCCCGGGCATATCCAATGCTGAGGCCAATCCTGTCCTTGGAAACAGCCGGAACCTGGAAGGAACAGGTATCCTCCGTGTAAAGCTGCTCCTGCTCGCCCATCACAAGGAACTCATCGCCGCCGTACCGGTAGATGCGGTTATCCGGAAACAGAGCCTTGATTCTTCGCGCTGTTTCCTTCAGGACGCGGTCCCCCGCGGTATGCCCGTATGTGTCATTGATTTCCTTGAAATAATCAATATCAATCATAAAAACCGACATGGTTTTTCCGACAAGATCAATTACGTCCTCGTCCAAAGCCCTGCGGTTCCTCAGCCCTGTCAGGCCATCATGGCGGGTGGCATACTCCAGCATCTCGTTGCTCTTCTTCAGCCGGACCGCCCTCTCACAATTCCGGATCTGTGAATGATACCGGACCACCATTCCTGCCATCGACACAAGCGCAAGAACGAAATAGTTCAGCTGATTGATTCTCGCGGCGCCATCCACCCAATACAGCATTCCATACAGCAGCAGATAGACTCCGCCCGTCATAAGCACACTGATCCAGGGCCTGAGCGGAATAAAGCATACCATGATCAGCTCGACCGTAAAGAATGTAAACAGGTGATCTCCCCTGGTATAATCGCGCCATGAGATCAGTACTGCCCAGACCGAAAGGATCAGATAGCAGGAAACATTCAACAGTGTCGCTCTCCTGCCGAAGAATTCCTTTTTTTTCAGGATTCTCCAGGCGCATACATGCGCCGTGATGCAAACCGCGATGCAGAACAAAACGCTGAACGCGCTGATCCATGATTCACGGCTGAACGGTGCCCTGGTTACCGTGAAATAGCCTAACGTCAATGCTTCAAACGCAGCAACCGCAAGGGACAGCTGGTATGTGTTTTTGATGCTCTCTTTGTCGATATACTTCTGTACCTGCTCCCCAACCTTCGGAAACAGATATCGTTTGATTCTCTTAGTCTCCAATCTATCAGATTCCCTGCAGACTGCAGGTCTCCCCCCTTTTAAGATGTTCCTTTTCCCATCTGTAAACCTGTGTTTGCATACGGCTCCGACGGTCTTGATCCTGTCCCGCAGCCGATCCTTTTTCGCACCGGCCAAGGCGCACCTTCGAGCAGGAGGTCGAACAGGATCCGACGGTCCGCGGAGTCCACATTATAATCTGATACGCCATAAAAAACAACTTCGTTTTTTAAAAAATCACTTTTTATTCATTTTTGGTGCCAATTCAGCACATCCCGGAAACAGTTCAAAAGCTGCAGTTTACTCCTTCCCATGCCTGCGAAAAAAGCCTTCCCGGAGGGAAGGCTTTTTTCGGATTGTGCGCCGCACCTGACCGTGGCTGATCCGGCGCACTGGTTGGTTTTTCCGGTTATACCCGCGAACGAAATCTATTGCCGAATAGAATTCGTAACTATTCAGCACCCCCATTGCTCAGAACACTTCGTGTTCTTCGCTGTGGGCGG
>CACXFW010000288.1 GCA_902767065.1 uncultured Lachnospiraceae bacterium
CTGCTCTGTGCGCTGATCCTCTGGGGACTTACGACAAAAATAGAGTTAAGGACGATGGATCAGAACGGGCAGGCCATGACAGAGTATGTCACGCCGGCCTCCTTTCTGACCGATGCATCGACAGGTAACTGATACAGATGGGTATTTGGAAGAACAAGAAAGCCGCGACTGAGCCTGTGACAGGGAAAAAGGTCGCGAAGGTTCCCGTGATCATGCAGCTGGAGGCACTGGAGTGCGGCGCAGCATGCCTTGATATGATCCTTGCCTATTACGGGAAATGGATTCCGCTTGAAAAGGTGCGTAAGGACTGCGGCGTTTCAAGGGACGGATCGAATGCGAACCATGTGCGCCGGGCGGCGATCAACTATGGGCTGAATGCGGACGGATACAAGGTGGATGCTTCCTATCTTGAGAATGAGGGGATCTTTCCGTGTATTCTGTTCTGGAATTATAATCACTTTGTGGTGCTCGACGGCTTCCGGAAGGGGAGAGCGGTGCTCAATGACCCTGCCAGAGGCCTGGTTGAGGTGTCAAAGGAAGAGTTTGAGAGCTCCTTCTGCGGCATCATCATTGAACTGTCCCCCGGACCGGACTTCGTACCGGAGGGAAGCCCCAAGAGCATCATGGGTTTTGTGAAGAAGAAGATGCGGGGGCTTGGCGTTTCCTTCGCGTTTGCCGTGGCGTTGTCCGCGATCACGGCCCTGACGGGGATGCTGAATCCGGCGTTTCAGCGGGTCTTTCTGGACCAGCTGCTCTCGGGCAGGACTCCCGGATGGGTCACGCCGTTTCTGATCCTGGTGACGGCGGTCGTCGTGATCCAGATGATCGCGGCAGTGGTCGAGAGGATCTTTTCGCTGAGGATGGAGGGCAAGCTTGCGATCACGTCCAACAGTGAGTATATGTGGCATATTCTTCGCCTTCCGGTTGAATTCTTCTCCCAGAGGATGACCGGCGACATCGCGATGCGCAAGCAGACCAATGCGACGATCGCATCGACAATGATCAATACGTTCACCCCTCTGGTCCTCAATACGGGTATGATGTTCTTTTACCTGTTTGTCATGCTGCGATACAACGTGTTCCTGTCGCTGATCGGGATCACTTCGCTTTTGCTGAACAGTGCACTGTCGAAGTATATTTCCAATAAGAAGATTAATATCTCCAGAGTCAGGATGAGGGATGCTGCAAAGCTCCAGTCCACCACTGTCTCCGGGATTGAGATGATTGAGACAATCAAGGCGAGCGGGGTGGAGGATGAATTCTTCGCCAGATGGGCGGGCTACCAGGCTTCCGTGAACCGTCAGGATATGACCGATCAGCATATTACCCAGTATTACGGATTAATCCTGGCATTCGTCACGCTGATTTCCAATGAACTGATCCTTGCACTGGGGCTGCTCCTTACGATGATGGGACACTTTTCCGTCGGTTTGCTCTTCGGCTTCCAGACGCTCCTGACCAGCTTTTCGGCTCCGGTAACCCAGCTGACGTCTGCCAGGGACCTGATCCGGGAGATGCGTACGGATATGGAACGGATCGAGGATGTCCTGGAATACCCGACGGATGTTGATCCGGATTCGATCAGCCTGAATGAGGAGATCAGTTATACGAAGCTGAGCGGCAGGGTTGAGATGAAAAATGTAACCTTCGGCTATTCTCCTCTGGCGAAGCCTTTGATTGAGAACTTCAACATGACCATAGAACCTGGTCAGAAAATTGCTTTTGTCGGCGCGTCGGGCTGCGGCAAATCGACGATTGCGAAGCTTCTCACGGGACTCTACAAGCCGTGGAGCGGTGAGATCCTGTTTGACGGGAAACGGATCGAGGAGATTGACAGGAACCTGTTTACCGGTTCTGTCGCGAAGGTGGATCAGGAGGTCACGCTGTTCGAGGATACTATCGCTGCAAATATCAAGATGTGGGACAGTTCCATTGAGAACTTTGAGATGATCCTCGCGGCCCGTGATGCACGTATCCATTCGGATATCATCGCCCGTGACGGAGGGTATCATTGTGTTCTGAAGGAGAACGGAAAGGACCTTTCCGGCGGACAGAGACAGCGTCTTGAGATTGCGCGGGTGCTCGCGCAGGATCCGACGGTTCTGATCATGGATGAGGCGACGAGTGCCCTGGACGCGAGAACGGAAGCGGAGGTAGTGAATTCCGTGCACGAGAGAGGGGTTACCTGTATCGTTGTTGCGCACCGTCTTTCCACGATCCGCGACTGCGACGAGATCATTGTGATGGATCAGGGCCGCGTCGTGGAACGGGGAACACACAAGGAGCTTTACGCGAAAGGCGGCCTCTACAAAGAACTGGTGTCGAGCGAATAAGGATCTGACTGGGAAAGATACGATTTTGTGAATAAACGAAAAGGAGCGGTATCGCTTTGGGATGGTTTGATGAACAGATCCGGCAGCGGATTCAGAATGATGATGACATTCTGTCTGATGCTTATGCCCGGATGGCAAACGCGATCAGCGGGAAAAAGAAAATTGATATTCTGTTCCAGTCTGACCGGGAGGTGGCTTCGAGAGCAATCGGGGAGATTCTGAGGTACTACCGTGTTCACGCCAGGAAACTTCCGGAGAACCTGGACAGCTCAAAGGAGATTCTTGACTACCTGCTCAGGCCGAGCGGCATCCTTTACAGAACGGTGCGCCTGACGGACAAGTGGTATAAGGACGCAAGCGGCGCGATGCTCGGAACGCGCAAGGACGGGTCGGTTGTAGCCCTGATCCCCGGAAAGATCCACGGTTATTCGATCGTGGATCCGGCCAATGACAAAAGGGAAGATGTCAATGCGAAGACGGCAGGCGATCTGAATGAGGAGGCTCTGTGCTTCTACAAGCCGTTTCCGCAGAAGGCAATCACAACCAAAGAAGTCGTCAAGTATGTCATTTCCCTGCTGCGCCCAAGGGATTACGCGTGGATGATCGCGCTGACGGGCGTCGTGACTTTGGTTCAGACAATCGGGCCGAGAATCACGCGCACGATCTATGATAATCAGTTTCTCGCTTCAGGAAAATGGCTTGCGCTGATCAGCCTGGTCATTGTCATGCTGCTTTCGGAAATGTCCAGGCAGATGTTTGACCTGGTCAAGACAATTTTTGGCCAGAATATACAAAACCAGCTGAATCTGCAGGTGGAGAGCGCGGCGATGATGAGGGTTCTGTCGCTGCCGATCTCTTTTTTCAACCGGTTCAACTCCGGTGAACTGACGAGCCGCGTGTCGGCGGTGACAACGGTCTGTTCGACGGTTGTCTCGACCTTCTTCTCGGTATTCCTGACAGCAGGCTTTTCTTTTGTATATCTGTTTCAGATCTTCCGTTATGCGCCGATCCTGCTGTGGCCGGCAGTCCTTCTGTCGCTTCTGACCGCCGGACTGTCTCTGGCGACAGCCCTGCTTCAGATGGGCGTGACAAGGCGCAGGATGGAATATGACAGCAAGGAGTCCGGTATGGTGCTGGCGCTTCTGAACGGCGTTCCCAAGATCAAGGTGGCGGGTGCCGAGAAGCGTGCCTTCGCCAAATGGGCCCAGAGCTATGCGCCGTCAGCCGGTCTGACCTACAATCCGCCCTTCATCATCAAGATGAGCGGGCCGATCTCCCAGATCATTACTCTGGGAGGTACGGTCGTCATGTATTATCTTGCGCTCAAGGGCGGCGTCTCGACGGGGGACTACATGGCATTCAATTCAGCGTACGGCCTTGTGTCCGGCGCATTTACCGGACTGGTCGGAGCCGCTGCCGCGGTCGCGGGCGTCAGGCCGGCGCTCCAGATGGCGAAGCCTCTGTTCGAAACCGCTCCCGAAGAGCAGGAGGAGAAGGAGGTGATGGAGCGTCTGGGCGGAAGCATCGAGATCAACCAGGTATCGTTCCGCTATACGGAGAAGATGCCCTATGTCCTTCAGGATCTGTCCCTGAAGATCCGCAGAGGGGAGTATGTCGCGATCGTCGGGCGTACCGGATGCGGAAAATCCACGCTGATGCGTCTGCTCCTCGGCTTCGAGCGGCCGGATAAGGGCGGTATCTATTATGACGGGCGCGATATCCAGATGCTGGACCTGAAGTCGTTGAGGAAAAAGATCGGCGTTGTCCTCCAGTCCGGCAATCTTTTCCAGGGAAGCATCTATTCCAATATCTCGATCTCGAATCCCACCATGACGGAGGAAGAAGCCTGGAAGGTGGCTGAGATGGTCGGGATGAAGGAAGATCTTGAGCGTATGCCCATGGGCATGCACACGCTGGTTCAGGAAGGAGGCGGCGGGATCTCCGGCGGGCAGAAGCAGAGGCTGATGATTGCCAGGGCAATCGCCGGCAATCCCTCTGTCCTGATGTTCGATGAAGCGACAAGCGCGCTGGATAATATCACGCAGAAGATCGTATCGGATTCCCTGGATTCGCTCAGGTGCACCAGGATCGTGATTGCCCACAGGCTGTCCACGATCCGCAACTGCGACAGGATCCTTTTGCTGGATGGCGGAAGGATCATTGAGCAGGGAACCTATGATGAACTGATTGCAAAGAACGGAGAGTTCGCGAAGCTTGTAGAAAGGCAGCGGATCGATCTTGACTGATCCGCGCTGAAGAACCTGATGGAAGAGCCGGCCCCGCGGGGCTGGCTCTTCTCTCGAAAAGACAGGCGGCAGGAGAACTCTTCCGGCGGAGGGAAA
>CACXFW010000289.1 GCA_902767065.1 uncultured Lachnospiraceae bacterium
GATTCCACAAAGGCAATGTACGAGACCTTCATGCGTATTACGCCGTGCAAGGCCTGCGGCGGCCAGAGGCTGAAGAAGGGCGCTCTGGCGGTGACGGTCGATGACAGGAATATCTATGAGATGACGACGCTGTCGATCGGAGATCTTCAGAAGGAGCTGGCGCAGATGGACAGCCGGCTGTCTTCCCAGCAGCTGAAGATCGGCGCGCAGATCCTGAAGGAGATCAAAGCGCGTATCGCGTTTCTGAATGACGTCGGCCTTGACTACCTCTCGCTGGCCCGGGGGACGGCAACCCTGTCGGGCGGGGAGGCCCAGCGTATCCGCCTCGCGACACAGATCGGCTCCGGCCTGGTCGGCGTGGCCTACATTCTGGATGAGCCGTCGATCGGCCTGCACCAGAGAGACAACGACAAGCTGCTCGCCACACTGTTTCATCTGCGCGATCTGGGCAATACGGTGATCGTCGTGGAGCATGACGAGGATACCATGCGTGCCGCGGATCTGGTGATCGACATCGGCCCCGGCGCGGGCGCGGGCGGCGGCGAGGTTGTGGCGGTCGGGACCGCGGACGAGATAACACAATGCGGGGCGTCCATCACCGGGAAGTATCTTTCCGGCGAGCTGAAGATCCCGGTGCCGGCAAAGCGCAGGACACCGGCCGGATGGCTTACCATCCTTGGTGCCCGGGAGAATAACCTGAAGGGGATCGATGTAAGGATTCCGCTGGGGGTCTTTACCTGCGTGACCGGTGTGTCGGGTTCCGGAAAGAGTTCGCTGATCAATGAGATCCTGTACCGGGATCTTGCGAACCGTCTGAATCACGCGCATCAGATCCCCGGCAGACGCCGCGGTGTGGAGTGGGAAGGCAAGCTGGATAAGGTCATCCAGATCGACCAGAGCCCCATCGGCCGCACTCCGCGGTCAAACCCGGCGACCTACACAGGAGTATTTGACCAGATCCGGGACCTGTTCGCCTCTACCAGCGACGCGAAGACAAGGGGTTACAAGAAGGGCCGTTTTTCCTTCAACGTGAAGGGCGGGCGCTGCGAAGCCTGCTCCGGGGACGGGATTATCAAGATTGAAATGAACTTTCTTCCGGATGTCTATGTCCCGTGCGAGGTCTGCCATGGAAAGCGGTACAACCGTGAGACGCTGGATGTGCGGTATAAGGGAAAGAATATCTTCGAAGTACTGGACATGACGGTGGAGGAAGCGCTGGTATTTTTTGACCATCTTCCCTCGATCCGGACGAAGATCCAGACGCTTTTTGATGTCGGGCTGGGATATATCCGTCTTGGACAGCCTTCCACGGAGCTTTCGGGAGGGGAGGCGCAGCGGATCAAGCTCGCGACAGAGCTGTCGCGGCGCAGTACGGGACGGACAGTGTACATTCTGGATGAGCCGACGACAGGCCTGCATTTTGCGGATGTCCACAAGCTGACGGACATCCTGCAGAGGCTGACGGACGGCGGCAATACCGTGATCGTGATTGAGCACAATCTGGACGTGATCAAGAACGCGGATTATCTGATTGACCTCGGGCCGGAAGGCGGAGAGGGCGGCGGGACGGTTGTCGCCGAGGGCACGCCGGAGGAGGTTGCCAGGGTGCCGGAATCCTATACGGGGATGTATGTCAAAAAGTATCTCTGAGGGATGGACAGAAAGGAACGGCAGGAAATGACAGACAGACAGAATAAGGAATTTAACTTTAAGGATGAAGCGGGCCAGGCTGTCCAGCTGCTCCTTAGGGACTACCAGGGAGGCCGGGCGATCGACCGGATCGCGTCCTACAGGGAGCCGGACCAGAACGCGATTCTGCATGTCATCCGCGAACTGTTTCAGATCGTTTATCCGGGATATTACCGTGATCCGGACACCACCCGGCGCGTTTTTAACATGGATGCCTGGATCAGCACGACCTTGGATGATATCCTGATCAATCTCGCGGAACAGATCGAGATCGCGCTGCGCTATACGGATGCATTTCATCTGAAATCCGCGGAGGATGTCAGGGAAGCCTCCCAGAAGATCGCGATCGAGTTCGTCAGGCGGATTCCCCGGGTGAGGGAATACCTGGACACGGATGTGCAGGCGATTCTGGACGGAGATCCGGCGGCGTATTCGAAAAGTGAGATTATCCTGAGCTACCCGGGACTGTACGCGATCACGGTGTTCCGCCTGGCCCATGAGCTCTATCTTCTGAAGGTTCCGATGATTCCGCGAATCATGACGGAGCATGCCCATGGCTGCACGGGTGTGGATATCCATCCGGGCGCAACGATCGGCAAGTATTTCATGATTGACCACGCGACTGGTATCGTTGTCGGCGAGACAACGATTATCGGCGAGCATGTGAAGATCTATCAGGGGGTCACAATCGGCGCTCTGTCCACAAGGCAGGGACACAGTCTCCAGGGAAAGAAGCGGCATCCGACGATCGAAGATCATGTTACGATCTACTCCGGCGCGTCCATTCTGGGAGGGCAGACTGTGATCGGTCATCACGTTGTGATCGGGGGCAACTGCTTCATTACCTCATCCGTACCGTCGAATACCAGAGTGAACGTGAAAAATCAGGAGGAGGTGCTCAACGGACCGGCGCGGAAGGATCCGGACTTTATTGACTGGGTCATCTGAACCGGAGGTTCTGAAAGAAGGGAGAGGAGGGAATGACCATGCAGACACCGGAACATGGAGGGGATATCTATTCCGCGTCGTACAGGCTGGACTATTCTGTCAGCATCAATCCGCTGGGGACACCCTACAGTGTACGGCATGCGGTCATCCGTTCCGCGGCCAGCCTGGGCCAGTACCCGGACGTGAAATGCAGGGATCTGAGGGCAAAGCTGTCGGAGAGATACCGTCTACCCGCACACTGGATTACCTGTGGAAACGGAGCCGCGGAACTGATCTTTGCGGTGGCACACTCCGTCCGGCCGCAGGCCGCGCTGCTGATCTGCCCGGGCTTTTCGGAGTATGAAAAGGCGCTGCGTTCCGCGGGCTGCCCGGACATCCGGTCTTATCTGTGTTCGCGTACCGCAGGGTTTGTGATTGGCGAGGATCTCCTGGACCGGATTACAGAGGACATTGATATCATGTACCTGTGCAATCCGTCGAATCCGACCGGGATTATGGCGGGAAAAGAACTGATGGTCCGAATCCTCGCACGCTGCCGGGAAAAGAACGTCCTGCTTGTCGCCGACGAATGCTTCCTGGAGCTGACATCGCGTCCGGAGGAGCATACGCTTCTGGGATATATTGCCGATCATCCGAATCTTCTGGTTCTGAGAAGCTTTACCAAGACATACGCAATGCCCGGCGTACGGCTTGGCTTTGGCATTACGTCCAACCGGAAGCTGACGGATAGGATCAGGGACAGCATTCAGCCATGGCCGGTTTCGATTCCCGCGCAGCTGGCGGGTGAGGCGGCGCTGGATGAGGCGGAGTATCTGGAAGAGGCGCGGGGACTGATCGCGAAGGAGCGGTACTATCTCAGGCAGAGCTTTGAGCGGATCGGAATCAACTGCTATGATTCCGAGGCAAATTTCCTGTTTTTCGAGGGCCCCGGGAACCTGTCTGAGCTGTGTGCGAAGAAGGGGATCCTGATCCGGGACTGCAGGAATTACAGGGGACTTGGCCCCGGGTATTTCCGTGTGTCTGTGCGTACCCGCCGTGACAATGAAGAGCTGTGCGGAGTCCTGTCGGATATCTACCGGACAAATGGCCATTATCTGACGGACGGCGCGTGATTCAAAGCATCGCCTCGCGGATTCGGGTGACTTCTTCCGGCTTCCGGGAAAAGACAGAAAAAAAGACGTAACTATTCAGCACCCCCATTGCTCAGAACACTTCGTGTTCTTCGCTGTGGGCGGACAGAGCGGTTTCACCGCTTGTCCGCCC
>CACXFW010000290.1 GCA_902767065.1 uncultured Lachnospiraceae bacterium
CGCCAGCACCAGCCACGAGGACCGTCCCGCACGCCGGGTGTACACGAACGCACTGTACAGATCCGCGAGTCCCGAAAGCACCAGAATGAGTCCGAAGATGAGGCTCAGCATCGGCAGGACATCGCGCCTTTGCACCATGACCCACATCCCCAGCAATCCGATCGCCAGTCCTCCGGTCAGGGAAACATAATCCATCAGGGCCTTCTTGCTGGACAGAAATTCCAGCCCCATGACCGTGGCTGCCACAAGCAGTATGTATCCCAGCGCGGAGACCAGCATGCCCATATATCTGACCGGGCACAGGATCATCACGATACCGATCGCGATCATTATGACCGATGACATGATCCAGGTCCGCTTCAACTTTCCGAGTTCCTGAAACAGCATTCCTACAATTCCTCCTCCCATTACATAGTATTGTAATCTGATTCACCGGCGTCCTTCGGGGCGCCCTCCTATATGCAGTTTGAATATTATAACACAATATGTGCTCAAAAGTGTCACAGGCGCAGACGGTTCACGGTCTGTGGGGAAGGGGCCGTGAATAGTAACGATCTGTTACGGTCTCATTTCTTTTCCATCATCCGGAAAAACAGTTCCCCTTTTGTCGCTTCTGCCCAGCTGTACTGTTCCATGTATTTCCCGCAAAAGGAATCCATACTTTGAAGATCTCCGTCCAGCGCCCTGTAATAATCGCACTCCACCAGCTCCGGACGGATGGAATAGTATCCCCTTCCCAGGACCAGAAGCTCTTCCAGTCCGATTGCGGCAAAGGTCTTCCTCATATCCCCGATCAGGTTTCTGATCCGGTGCTTGGCCAGCTTCAGGTCGGATTCATTTTCCCACAGCGCGTTGCAGGCCTCCTCAAGGGTGACAATCGCCCCTTTTGAATCAATCAAAAGCGCAAACAGCTCTCTGGTCTGCCGCCTTTCAAAACGGAGCGGCTTCCCCTGCCAGAACACCTCAAACCGTCCGAAGCACTGTACCTGAAGCTTCTCCTGAGGCAAACGTCCGGGGGCCGTTTCACGCCGGACCAGGTCGTCAACGTTGCAAACGCTAATCAGGATGTGTCTGGTGTCCGTCCGCACGCGGACCGCCTTCATCCTCACATAGACCGGCATCTGATTCATGAGAAGACGGTAGGTCAGCGTAAAGGAGCCTTCTTCATCGATCTTCCTCAGAACATTGTCCCGGGTGAAGGCTTCTATAAAGGCCTCCCGGTCCTCCTGAAAGAGGAAAAGCCGCGCATCCTTGACGCTGGCGCCGAAAAAGCTCCCCCCGCGGCGCTCCACCGCCAGATCCCCTTTCCCGGCATCGGGCGTGTACTCGATAAATTCCTCCGTATTAAGGTCCACATAGTACAGATTGATGTAGTCAGAAGACAGTGCACGTGTAATCTCCGCAAAGCTGGCGTTGTGATTCTCCTGTCCCTCCATAACCGACATCACCGCGATCGCAATCGCTGTGGTTCCGGTGACCGGATTGACGCAGATCCGCCGGATAAATGAATGGACAATCGTCTTCTCATCAACCGGTTCATCGATGACTGCCCGGTTGCCATCCCGGCTGCACCGCATCAGTGCGTCCATAAATGCCGGGGCATGCCTGTCAGAAACTTCGGTGAGACTTATCTCCTGACCTGTCATCGTGACGTTGAACAGCCGTTCCATGAAGTCGCGGTAGGACCTGTTGCAGCGAATGTACTGCGCCCTGCTGCCGTTCACCTCAATGAGCGCCATCGGCATGGTATCAAAGTACCTCCGGAGCAGCTCGTCCCCTTCATTGGCAACCACTGCCATATCATAAAGGTTGATTCTACCCAGGGTAGTGTAATACTCCGTTTCCTCCGGATTCTCAAAACGCATGTCAACATGAAGCTCATGCAGCTTGATAAGCTCCTGAAAAGGGGTCGGCCTTCCATAATAAAAGCCCTGTGCCTTCGTACACCCGATCTCTCGAAGGAATTCGATCTGCTCCGCCGTCTCCACGCCCTCGCACACGGTCTCAACGCCAAGGCCGAGCGCCATCCTTGCAAGCTCGGTCAGGATAATCCTGCATTCCTCCCCGCTGTCAAACTGCTGCATGAACCGCATATCCAGCTTAATCAGGTCAAAGTGGATGCTCTGCAGCACATCCAGGGAGGAATAGCCGCTCCCGAAGTCGTCCATCCATACCTGGAATCCCAGCTTCTGGAACCGTTCCACCTCTCCCTTCATAAATTCAAAATCACTGCCGATGACACTCTCAGTGATCTCAATGGTCAGCATGGAACGGTCCACCCCCGCGTCATCCACACGGCGGCGGATCTCCTCGACAATATCCAGGCTGTCAAAGTCCGACCGCGAAAGATTGACAGACTGGGGAACCAGATAGATGCCCATCTCAGCCTGCTTTTTCATCTTCTCGAGCACCTGCTCCACCACGTACAGATCCAGCTTGTAGATGAGCTTCGATTCCTCCAGCGCGGGGATAAAATCAGCGGGGGACAGAAATCCCTTCACCGGATCAATCCATCTGGACAGGGCTTCCTCGTCGCACACTCTGTCATTTGCGACCCGGATAATTGCCTGGTAATAGACCTGGATCCATTTTTCCTCAATCGCCCTGTCAATGTTTTCAATGATGTACTGCTTCCTCAGAGCCTCATCGTTCAGATCCTGGCTGTAATAGTTGACAGCTGTCCCGTAAGTGCCGCTGATCGCGCTGCAGGCGAGCTTCGCCCGGTCGCAGGCAACGCTGGTATGCACCCGCTCCGTCTGCCTGGGATAGACGCCGACATGCAGAGGAAGGGTTTTGCCGTCATTCATCTGACTGCATTCGCGAAGGAGCCTCTCAATCTTTTCTTCCAGGCCGTCCTGTTCTGTCTGCACCGCGAAATGATCCGCGCCAATCCGGCAGCATCTTTCCATGCCGAAGATCCGGATCAGGATTCTTGAAAAGGCCCGGAGCAGCTTGTCGCCTTCGGCGAAGCCATGCTTCGTGTTATAGAACTTCATTCCGCTGAAATCCATGTACAAAAGCGCGGGATTGCCGCCCTCCGCCCGGATGGCTTCCTTGCTCTCCTCCGCCAGCTCAAAGAAATAGGTCATGCTCGGCAGGCCGGTCAGGTAATCATAGTAGCTGGCCCTGAGAATGCTTTCCTCATGGAGGGCATTGCTCAGCGACTCGCTCAGATCAGATCTTCCCCGTTTTTTTTCGTCGCAGTAAACGCCCTCATTGGCATACCACATCTGAGCAAGGCGGATCCCTTCCTCCGGATAAATGTGCCGGCCGTATGCATGGATCACCAGATAACCTTCCCCGTACGGATTCTTCAGCCGGTATACGGACTCAAAGCTGTCATCCTCCTTCATGAAACGATAGACAGCATTGCCGACCCGCGCCACATCGTCCGGATGCACATTCTTATAAGTATCGTGATTCATGGCATCGTATACCTTCTCACGATCATAGGACCCGACCAGCTCGCAGAACCCCCTGGAAACGACAAGGGCTTCAATTCTCTTTTCAACCAGCTGAAATACGGCAAAAGGCACCTCCATGCTCTCCATGAAGGCCTGTTCCTGCTCAGAAAAATGATACTGCTCCATATATGTTTCTCCCGAATCGATGCATAGGACCTGCACAGTTCCTTAAGCACAGCCTGGTTTCAGTGTAACACTTTTCAGCAGTCTATGACTGCTGTCTTTTTACAAGTGAGGCAAAAAAGCCGTCCCGTGCGATCAGCTCATCATAGGTTCCGGATTCCACGATCCTTCCCTTGTCCAGCGCAAGAATCCTGTCACACGCCTGGATCGTGGACAGGCGATGGGCGATCACAATCCGGGTACACTTCATCGCGTCCATGGAATCCGTCACAATCTTCTGCGTCAGATTATCCAGTGCGCTGGTTGCTTCATCGAGAATCAGAACCCCCGGTTTGGGTGCGATCGCCCGCGCGATCATAAGCCGCTGTTTCTGCCCTCCGGAAATGCCTTCCCCGCCTTCTCCCAGAACCGTATACATTCCAAGCGGCATCCTGCGGATGTCCTCCGCAATGCCGGCCTTTTCCGCTGCCTCCCACGCCTCCTTTATCCCAAGATGCGGGGCAGTGATTGTGATGTTGGAGAAGATATTTCCCGCAAACAGCCTGCCATCCTGCAGAACCGTCCCGATATTTCTTCTGAGCGTAAAAAGATCCAGCTGCTTCATCTCGTTCCCGTCATAGGAAATCGTTCCCTGATCCGGCAGCTCAAAGCCGAGCAGAAGCTTCACCAGCGTTGATTTCCCGCATCCGCTTTTCCCGACGATGGCCACATATTCGCCCGGGGTAATCGTCAGATTCAGATGGTCCAGAACCGCCGGTTCATCCTTCTCATACCGGAATGTGACATTCTTCAGTTCAATCTTCCCTTCAAGCCCTGAGACCGCCTTCCCGTTCCTGGAAGACTCCGGAACGGCCTCAAGAACCGGCTTGCCCAGATCCAGGATCGGCTTCAGTCTGGAGATGCTTCTGCTGTGGTTCGCCACATTGTCTATGCAGGAGACAGCGACCCCGAACGCGGAAGTAAACGCGGCAAGCTGCGCCACCTGAAGATGGCACCGCCAGGAAATATGGAATGCCCATAGAAGTCCCACAAGGCGCATCGTCGTAATCAGCTCGCTTCTGACACAAAGGGGAAACCTGACGGCAAAGGAAGCGCCTGCCTTTTTCGAATATCCCTTCAGCCATCTGGCATAGGCGCGCATCTCACTGCCGCTTACCCTGAGCCGTTCGATTCCGGAGATCAGTCCGAAAACAAGAGAGCTGTTCTCCTCCGAGCAGGTCATCTCTCTCCAGAAAAGCCGCGTCTCCTGCAGCATGCTGACCAGAACCAGGATCAGCGTGACAATCAGGCAGACAATGGCCGGAAGCGCAAGCTCTGACGCAATGAAAAAGATCGGAATCACGCTGAAAAAAGAGATCAGGATGTTTGTCAGCATCGTCAGGATGTCGCCAATGATCTTCGGCAGTTTGTTCAGAGACGAAACCTTCTGTGCGACAGAGCCCGAAGTCCGGTTCTTAAAAAAGGAAGCCGGAAGGTTGATGATGCGTGCGTACACACTGTTTTCCAGGACCAGGTCCAGCCGGCTCTGGATCCTGAGATTCAGGGAAAAACGCGAGGAGCTCATCAGAAAGCTGCATGAAGCTGTCGTCACCAGAA
>CACXFW010000291.1 GCA_902767065.1 uncultured Lachnospiraceae bacterium
CAATCCGGGCCTTGAGGGTGGAGGACTTTCCCGTGACGGTCATCATAGACTGCGAGGGAAATGACCTGTATGAGCAGGGCAGGAAGAAGTATCTTTCGGGGAGATCCTGTCAATGAGACAAGCCGAAGGATACCCGGTCCACTTGTATCACCGGGAAAGAAGCAACAGGAGGACTGATCCCATGGAATATTCGGAAATGACCCTGAAAGAGTTCACCTCCTATCTTAGCTGTGCTGATCCGGTGCCGGGCGGCGGGGGCGCAAGCGCGCTTGCCGGTTGTCTGGGCGCCGCTCTTGGCAGCATGGTTGCCCATCTGACAGTCGGACGCAGGAAATACGAGCCTGTCCGGGAAGAGATGGAACAGATCATCCTGGAGGAGGAAGCCCTTCAGGATGAGCTCCTTGCGCTCATCCGGATGGATGCCGAGTTGTTCGAGCCTTTATCCGCGGCGTATTCCATGCCGCGCGGTACGCAGGAAGAGAAGGATGCACGCGACAGGGTGATGAAGGATGCCCTGAAGGATGCCTGTCAGGCTCCTTTTCAGATCATGGAGAAAATGTGCCGCGCTCTGGAGCTTTGTAAGACGCTTGCCTGGAAAGGAAGCACCGCCGCAGTTTCGGACGCGGGGGATGCTGCCCTTTTCTGCAAGGCTGCGCTTCAGGGAGCCGCGCTGAATGTCTTCATCAATACGAAGCTGATGAAGGACCGTGTGCTCGCCGAAGAGTATCAAAAAAGGGCGGACCGGATGCTGCAGGAATATGTGCCGGTTGCGGACCGGATCTATGAAAAGGTACTGGAGGAAATTCATTAATGGCAAAACTTCTTTCCGGAACAGAAGCTGCCAGGAGCCTTACGGACCAGCTTCAGCTCAGATGCAGCGAGTTAAAAAAGAGGGGGGTGATCCCCTCTTTGTGCATCCTCCGTGTCGGATCCGATCCCGGGGATCTGTCCTATGAGAAAGGCGCAGGGAAACGCTGTGAGATGTGCGGGATCAGATTAAAAACCATCCATCTTTCCGGTGATGTCTTGCAGGAAGAGCTTCTTCAGGTGATCCGTCAGCAGAATGAGGATCCTTCTGTTCATGGCGTCCTTCTTCTTCGGCCGCTGCCTTCCGGGATCGATGCGCATCTTACCGCGAACACCCTTCTGCCGTCCAAGGATGTGGACGGTATGACGGATCTGTCCCTGAGCGGCCTGATCACCGGAACCAAGACCGGCTTTGCTCCCTGTACGGCAGAGGCCGCGATGGCAATTCTGGATCACTATGGAATCGACGCGGCCGGGAAGAGGGCCGTGGTCATCGGACGGTCTCTGGTGTTTGGCAAGCCGGCAGCGCTGATGCTGACGCAGCGCAACGCGACTGTTACGCTGTGCCATTCGAAGACAGCAGACCTTCCGTCCATCGCCCGGCAGGCGGATCTTCTGGTGGTGGCGTGCGGGCAGGCTCGCATGGCCGGCAGGGATTTTTTCAGGCCGGGGCAGATCGTAATCGATGTCGGGATCCATCAGGGAGAGGACGGGAGGCTGTGCGGCGATGTGAAGTTTGATGAGGCACAGGGGATCGTCGACGCAATCACGCCGGTGCCGGGCGGCGTCGGAGCCGTGACGACCACCATTCTGGCAAAGCATGTTGTGGAAGCCGCTGACAAGGCGGACGAATGAGGCGATGCGTGGCAT
Source organism: uncultured Lachnospiraceae bacterium (assembly GCA_902767065.1). Classification (GTDB taxonomy): domain Bacteria; phylum Bacillota; class Clostridia; order Lachnospirales; family Lachnospiraceae; genus Porcincola. The sequence goes on from CACXFW010000291.1 coordinate 1,678, forward strand.
CGTCGATTGAGGACAACGCGCTCATGCGGCTTTTCGGACAAGTAAGAAAGCATTAAATTATCCCTTACACGGGAGCAATGACAACCATACAACGAGGAAAGGGACAAAAGGCCTGAAGACGGAGCATTCTTACCCCGCTAAGACAAAAGAGCCTTTTGATCCCGATCATACAATGACTGGAGAAAACAAAAAAACATGAGACTTGGACTTGTAATTGAGGGCGGCGGAATGAAATGCGCCTACATCTCCGGAATTCTGGACCGGATGATGGATGATGGGATCAGGCCGGATTATGTGATCGGCGTATCCGCGGGAGCTGCGTGCGGCGCTTCTTTCGTCGCCGGGCAGCGGGACCGGAACCGGAGGTTTTTTGTCGATTATGTCAACAGGCCGGAATATATGGGATGGACTGCCTTCCTCAGAAGCGGCAATTTCTTCAATCTGGAGTATATCTATCAGGATATGACAGGAGAGGGAGGAGAAGACGCACTCGATTATGAGGCGATCATGAACAACCCATGCGAGCTGTGGGCGGTTGCGACGGACGCTGCGACCGGAAAAGCGCATTATTTTAATAAAGAGGACCTCGATCCCCAGGACTATTCTGTCTATATGGCTACCTGCGCGATCCCGATCGCCTGCAGACCGGTCCGGATCGATGGGCACCTTTACTTTGACGGCGGCTGCAGCGATTCCGTTCCTGTCAGGCGTGCGCTTGAGGCTGGATGCGACAAGGTGATCGTTCTTTTGTGCCGCCCGAAGGATACGGTCAGGGTGCCTGAAAAACACAGGAAACTGTACCAGGCAATTCTTCACCGGTACCCAAAGCTGATCCATAACATCGACGTAAGGCATGAGCGTTACAATGCGACGCTGAGCGCCGTCAGGAAGCTGGAACAGAAGGGACACGCGATGATCATCGCTCCGGAGCATCCTCTGGAGATCACGACCTACACGAAGGATCCCGGACCGCTACAGGGACTCTATGACACGGCCCTGAAGGAATACGGAGACTACCGTAAGAAGCTTCTTGCATTCTGTGAGGATCATGTCCGGAAACCTGTCACAGACTGACACTTAGGGTTACAGGTCACATCATCTTAAAATATTACCCCGGTCCTTAAAAAGATCGCTTAGAATCTTCCCCCACGGCCTAAAACGGTAGGTTGTCCGTGGGGGTTTTTAATGCTATAGTGCAGTCACATGGAACGGATATTATGCAGAGTGCATAATATATTGGTTAATGTCGGCGCCTTGCGCGGGAATAACGACGGAAAGCGCTTCGGTTAACCGCATATACCGCGGTGAAATATACCAAACGGATGGTATTTCGTCCGCGCGTATCAAACACAGTGAAGGAGGCTGTATTATGAAAAGAAAACTGGTTTCTGTGATCATGTCAATGGCAATGGTGGCTTGTGTGTCGCTCCCGGTTTTTGCTGACGACGCGGCTGCGACGACAGAGCTGGCACCGAACGACAAAGGCGCCGAGGAGCTGACCCTGTGGCACTATTTCGATGCTTCGGCGGATGCCCAGGCGATCATTGACTTCTGTAACGAGTACAATGCGCTGCAGGATGCGGTTTATATCAATCCGACGTATGTATCCCGCCAGGAGCTGATGAACCAGTATACGATCGGCGCGGTTTCCGGCGAGCTTCCGGATATCGGCATGGTTGATTCTCCTGATATGGCATCCTATATTTCACTGGGCGTTTTCGAGGACGTCACGGATCAGCTTGGTGACTGGGATGAAATCAAGAACTTCTATCCGGGCCCGCTGTCTTCCTGCAAGGATGCGGACGGAAAGATCTATGGACTTCCCCAGAATTCCAACTGCCTGTGCCTTGCCGTGAACATGGATGCCCTGAAGGAAGCAGGAATCGATGAAATCCCGGCAAGCCTTGATGCATTTAAGGAAGCGGTGGAAAAGACCACGGACGCGGACCAGAGCAGATACGGCTTCGCGATGAGCGCGATCTCCACAGAAGAGGGCACCTTCCAGCTGCTGCCGTGGATCGTTGCAACCCACAACGGAACCAAGACGTCCCTGTCTGACCTGACGGCAGCAGATGCGGCGACCGGTCTTGATGTCCTTGGCGGATTCGTCGCGAATGGCCAGATGAGCCCTGAGTGCGTCAACTGGACCCAGGCGGATGATTACAATCAGTTCTGCGCAGGCAAGGCGGCTCTGGCGGAGATCGGAACCTGGCATCTTGCCTCCATCAAGGATGATGTCAATGGCGCGTTTGAGTATCAGGTAGCCCTGCTTCCGACCGGCGACGAAGGAACGAGCAGCTCTACGATCGGCGGCGAGAACTTCGGTATCTGCACAGGCTGCAAGAATACTGAAGAAGCAGTCAAGTTCCTCCAGTGGTTCATGAGCGCGGAAGAGGAAGCCAAGTGGGCAACCCAGGCCGGCAAGCTTCCGATCAGATCCGACGCGGAGCCGGTTTACGATTATGAGGAAGATGGCTTCAAGATGTTCCAGGAAGAGATGAATTACGCGCTGGCAAGAGGACCGCACGCTGAGTGGCCGACGATCTCCGAGCAGATCTACACCGCTGCCCAGAAGGTATTCCTGAACGGCGAGTCCGCGGCAGATGCGCTCGCGGAGGCGAACGCAGTAATCGCTCCGATTCTTGAGGCGAATCCGCTTCCGGAGCAGTAATCAGGCTGAAACGCCCGGAATGAAAACTGAATCCAGGTGCCGGTCCCGAAAAGACCGGCACTCTTTATAAGAAGGGTAAGAGAAAGGAACGCTGCCATGGCTGCTGTTGCTAAGCAAAAGCACAGGGGAAAGGGCATCCGGAGAGAAAATGAGGGATATGCATTTATCCTTCCGGGTGTGATCTACATGATCCTTGTCGTCGGGTATCCGATCGTCTACAACCTGATCCTGAGCTTCAAGGATACCAATGTCCAGAACCTTGCGAAGGGGACCTCTGTCTTCATTGGTCTTCAGAATTATAAGGAACTGTTTCAAAACCCGACCTTTCTCCTGATTCTGAAGAATACCTTCATCTTCACATTCGGGAGCCTGGTCTTTCAGTTCACGATCGGATATCTGCTCGCTCTGTTCTTCTATAAAAAGTTCACCCTTGCAGGCCCCATCCGCGGCCTGATGCTGATTCCGTACATGATGCCGATGGCGGTCACCGGCCTTCTGGGGCAGAACCTGTTCCTCCAGGACGGCCTGATCAACAAGCTTCTGTCCTGGATCGGCGTCGGACCTCTTCCCTGGCTGACCTCCACGGCGACTGCCATGGTTGCCGTTGTGATCATGAACTGCTGGGTCGGCATTCCTTTCAATATGCTTCTGCTGATCTCCGGACTTTCCAATGTCCCTGAAGATGTGTACGAGGCTTCTTCCATTGACGGAGCTTCGAAGATACAGCAGTTCTTCCGGATCACGCTTCCCCTGATGAAGGACGCGATTCTCGCGGTTCTGATGCTCGGCTTTATCTATACCTTCCGCGCATTTGACCTGATGTTTATCATGACGGCAGGCGGTCCTCTGAACTCCACAGACGTTCTGGGCACCTATTCCTACACGCTGTCCTTTACGCAGTACCAGTTCTCCAAAGGATCCGCTGTCGCGATGGTTCTTTTTATGTGCCTGATGGTCATCGGGATCCTGTATCTGATTCTGATTGTGAAAGGAGAGAAGGACGAATGAAGAACGATCCTAAAAAGAATTATCGCTTCCACTCAAAGGAAGGCAGAAGGAATCTGACGCTGTCGGTGATTGCGGTCGTTCTGGGACTTGTCTTTCTGTTCCCGATCTACTGGATGCTGCAGATTTCCTTTAAGTCCGATATGGAAACCTTTGGCAAGGTGCTGACCTTCTTCCCGCATCAGTTCACGATTGATCCCTGGATCGCAAACCTGGGAGACAAGAACTTCCTGGAATCCCTGCGCAACAGCTTTATCAACGGATTCCTTACCATGGTGCTGACAATGGCATTCGGGATCCCGGCCGCCTACGGCATGGGACGCTACAAGCTCAAGGGATACCAGGCGTTTCTTTTGATCTTCCTGGTCGCGCAGATGCTTCCGGCCTCCCTGATGCTGACGCCGATGTACCTGACCTTCAGCAAAATGCACCTTCTGGGCACCTTCTTCGCGCCGCCCATCGCGATTGCGGCCGGATCGGTGCCGTTCGCGGTAGTCACGCTCAGGCCGTACTTCAAGAGTGTGCCGGTCGCGCTGGATGAAGCTGCCAGGATCGACGGATGCACCACGCTCAAGTCATTTTTCCTGGTCATGATCCCGGCGGTCAAGACAGGAATCATCACAATTGTCACGATCTCCTTCCTGAACGGCTGGAATGACCTGATGTATACCATGACATTTAACGTGAAGCCGGAGATGCGCCCGCTGACCGCGAACATTCACAAGTTCCAGAGCAAATACGGGACAAAATGGAACTGTATCATGGCGTACGGCGCCATCCTCGTGCTGCCCGTTATCATCATGTTCATTTTCCTGCAGAAATACATTGTCGGCGGCATGACTGCCGGCGCGGTGAAAGAATAGCCGGATCCCATTCGACAGTGCGGGTCCGTCAGGACGAAGCAGTTTCGATTACGGGATCGGCAACAGACAAGACGAAGTCAGACAGAAACATGGTTTTTTGATGAGTGAGGTTTTTGAAATGGCAGAACAAGCAATCGTGAATACGATGGGGACAGGCTCGCCGGAGGTGGCGAATGAACAAAGCCGCCTGTTCGGAAGCTTTTGTGTGGAAGGGAATGCGCTGTGCTACCAGCTGGAGGCGGAAAGGCTCTGTATCACTCCGTGGGGGGAGAACAGCTTCCGCGTCACATCGACAAAATGTGCCAGGATGCCGGAGGAAAGATGGGCCCTTACGCAGGATGTGCCGCAGGGAAAGGCACAGATCAGGATCGAAGCAATGATGGCATCCATCACCAACGGACGCCTTACCGCGATCATCAACAATGTGGGAAAGATCGAGTACCGCAATGAGAAAGGGGAGCTCCTTCTGGAGGAGTATCTCAGGAACAAGAATGACATGCACTCCGGCACGACCAGTTCCCTGATGATCGACGCAAGGGAATTCAAGCCGCTGCCTGGCGGGGATGAATACGCGCTGAAGGTCCGTTTTATCTCAAATCCATGTGAAAAGATCTACGGTATGGGCCAGTATCAGCAGCCGTATCTGGATCTGAAAGGCATGGACCTGGAGCTTGCGCACCGCAATTCGCAGGCAAGCGTTCCGTTTATGATTTCTTCCCTGGGATACGGGTTTTTGTGGAACAATCCGGCGGTCGGCCGCGTGAACTTCGGAAAGAACATCACCACATGGGAAGCGGTTTCCACGAAAAAGATGGACTACTGGATCACCGCGGGGGATACTCCGGCCATGATCGAGGAGGCGTATGCTTCCGTCGCCGGTACCGTTCCGATGATGCCGGATTATGCGATGGGCTTCTGGCAGTGCAAGCTGCGCTATCAGACGCAGGAGGAGCTTCTGGAGGTTGCCCGGGAATACCGGAGACGGGGACTTCCGGTTTCGGTGATCGTAGTGGACTTCTTCCACTGGCCGCTGCAGGGAGAATGGAAGTTCGACCCGGTATACTGGCCGGATCCCGACGCCATGATCGCGGAATTGAAGGAAATGGGAATCGAGCTGATGGTTTCCATCTGGCCGACGGTCGACTACCGGAGCGAGAACTTCACGGAAATGAAGGAGAGAGGCCTGCTGATCCGAACCGACAGGGGTTATCCGATCTCCATGGATTTCCAGGGCAATACGCTTCACTTCGATGCCACCAATCCGAAGGCGAGAGAATATGTCTGGGAGAAGGCAAAGAAGAACTATTACAGCAAAGGCGTGAAGGTATTCTGGCTGGACGAGGCCGAACCGGAGTATACTTATTACGATTACGACAATTACCGCTATTTCCTCGGGCCGGATGTCCAGGTGGGCAACATCTATCCGGTGATGTACGCGAAGACGTTCTTTGACGGAATGAAGAAAGAAGGCCAGGAGAACATCATCAACCTGCTGCGCTGCGCATGGGCGGGTTCCCAGCGCTACGGCGCTCTCGTGTGGTCCGGAGATATCATGTCCTCCTTTGAAAGCCTGAGGGATCAGTTCGCGGCGGGACTGAACATGGGGATCGCTGGGATTCCGTGGTGGACCACCGATATCGGCGGTTTCTTCGGAGCGGACGCAGGAGATCCGAAGTTCCATGAGCTTCTTGTGCGCTGGTTTGAATACGGAACGTTCTGCCCGGTCATGCGCCTTCACGGTTACCGCTGGCCGATCCAGCCCCAGGTCGGGACCACGGGCGGCGCCACCTGCCTGTCCGGCGCGCCCAATGAGGTGTGGAGTTATACGGACGAGGTTTATGAGATCCTGAAGGAGTACCTCTTCCTCCGGGAAAAGATGAAGCCCTACATTACAAGGATCATGCGGCAGGCCCACGAGAAGGGCACGCCTGTCATGCGGCCTTTGTTCTATGATTTCCCGAAGGACACGAGAGCATGGGAGACGGAGGATGCCTATCTGTTCGGGCCGGATCTTCTGGTCGCCCCGGTCATGTACGCGGGACAGACAGAAAGAGAAGTGTATCTGCCTAAAGGAGCCGTCTGGACAAATTACTGGACGGGTGAGAAACTGAAAGGTGGACAGACCGTCACCACAGCGGCGCCGCTTGAACAGATTCCGCTCTTTATGAGGGACGGATTCGTCTTGTAAATACAGCCTGTAAGCCTGCATGATTGTGATTCTTGTGCGATGAATTGGATGGAATCACAATCATGCAGGAGAGCCGTGCAGGCAGAAATCACAATCATGCAGGGCATGTGTAAAGGCAGAAGTCACAATCTTACAGGAAACCGTGCAGGCAGCAATCACCGGTAATCAGCATGTCAGAGAAAAGAAACGGAAAAATCGGACGGGCCTTCAGCTACACAGGGCCTGTGTTCACCTGGGGCAGCAAAGCATTTGATGTTGTGCTGCTCTCTGTGTACTGGGTCGTCGGCTGTCTTCCGGTCGTGACTATCGGTGCCAGCGCCGCTGCGCTGTATTATGCCATTGACCGGTCCGTCCTGCTTGATCAGGATACCGCGACCCACACCTTCTGGCGTTCCTTCAGAAGAAACCTGAAAATGGGTACCGCGCACTGGCTTCTGACTTTCGCGCTCGGGTTTTTGTTCCTGCTCAACTTCGGAATCTGCAGAGCGAATCTGTCCGGGCATGTGCAGTGGTTATTCTGCGGCCTGTATCTGGCGCTCACGGCAATCCTGGCTGCATGCGCCTTATACCTCTTCCCGATGATCGCGAGATTTGACATGCCCTTTGGCTGGTATCTGCGCGGCTCTTTGTACTGCGTATTCCGGTATTTTCCGGTCTCTATGTTTCTGGTTCTGCTGCTGGGGGCGGGATACTGGTCTGTCCTCCGGTTTCCGCTGACCCTGATCTTTATCCCGGGTCTTTACAGTGTGATTACGGTGCCGTCCGTGAAGAAGCGGATCAATCCATTCGGTCCCATGGAAGAGGAGCAGGAAGAAGTCTTCAAGGAGTGAAAATGAGATTTACAGAAGGATACTGGCTCAGGAGCCAGAGAGTGAAAGAACATTACGCGGCCATGGTGTGGGAATATGAACCACTTGAAGACGGGATGCGCCTTCTGGTGCCGCTGAAAAAAGTGCCTTCAAAGGGGGATACGGTCAATGTCCCCTGCCTGACGGTCACATTTCGCGCTGTTGCACCGGATGTGATCAGCGTAAAGGCGGTTCATTTCGAAGGATATGACACGCACAGGCCATCTTTTGAGATCGCCGTCAACCCGCAGAAGGTGAA
>CACXFW010000292.1 GCA_902767065.1 uncultured Lachnospiraceae bacterium
GCATCCCTCCCGGACAAGATCCTGAGTCCCGCCGATCCAAAAAGTGCTCCCCCGATAAACAATGCAGCTTTTCCTTTGATTGACATTTGTGATCCTCCTTTTTTACTGATCCTCAAAAATGTTTTTTACGAATTCCAATTCCCATATGTTCAGTTTCCGTATTTCTTGTGCAGTTCTTCCCAGGACGGCATCTGTGAACGGAGGTCATTCCATAGACTTATTTTCACTCACCATGTTTTTCCTCTCTCTGATCCGGATCAGTAATTCAGGGAAAGGTGCCCGCCATCCATCCGATATGCCTCATCGGCGTATTCAAGCGCTTCTGTATCGTGGGTAACGATCATAACCGCAGCATCTGAATCCGCCGCCTGTCTCAGTATGGCAAGAACAATCCGTGTGTTTTCATCATCCAAGTCAGATGTCGGTTCGTCAGCAAAAATAATCTTTGGTCTTCCGGCCAGGGCCCGTGCTATACACACGCGTCTCCTTTCCCCGCCTGAAAGTTCTTTCGCCAATGCATCCGCCAGGTGGCCGATCCCCATCCGGTTCATCAGCTCAAGCCCGAGTTCTTCAGCCTGCAAGTCCGAATCAGCCGTCTGATTCCTATATATACCCTGCGGAAGCAGAATGTTCTCCATGACCGTCAGGCAGGGCAATACATCTGCACTCTGGGGAACCATGCCGAAATTCCCGTTCCGAAGCTGTGACAGGGAAACATCATTCAGGGCATACAGATCCTTCCCGTCAAGCAGGATCTTTCCCCCATCCGGCGTGAGAAGTCCCGCCATCATATTCATCAATGTTGTTTTCCCGCTTCCGCTCCTTCCGGTCAGCACAGTTACTTTCCCCGGCGCCATCTTCAGGTCTGTACTTTTGACGGCAAAAAAGCGGTTGCTGTCTCCCTTTCCCCTCAAGTACCATTTTTCAACAGAACATGCTTCCAGTATCATGTCAATTCCTTCCATCATTAATGTTTCCCGATTCATTCCCCGCGCAGCACCGTACCGGGATCTGCCTGGCTTAGCATACCGGCTGCCCAGGCAGAAGAGAGGACACCTGCCAGTACAGTTCCCGCTGCTGCTGCAAGCGCCGTCATGAGAACCATTGAAACAGACGGCATCAGGTAAGGCAGCCCCAGGCTGCTCTCGATCAGTTTCGTAAATGGAAAGAGCAAAAGGGCTGAAGCTGTAATTCCGACAATGGCGCCTGACAGGGAGCATACTGCCGTCTCAGTCCGGATAACTTTTCTTAAGAGACGGCGGGAAGTCCCCAGAAGCCTGAGAAGCGCAAACTCTTTTTTCCGCTCATTCGTGATCATGAAAAAAATGAGTAAAAGGATCACTATCGACAGGATCCATACCGCCGCAGTCAGCAGAGAAATGGTTCTCGAAATCCCCGCCAGGGAACCGGACACATCCGTGATCATGCTCTTTGTCCGGACGGCGCTGGCCCTGCGTGTGTGGCCCTGTATGGCGCTGTTCACCTTTCCGATGTCACAGCCTTCCCTGACTTTCACATAAATGGCAGAAACCAAATCGTCATCTTCGCTTGTGATATCATGTGTGATCCCCTTTGCTTCCGCTGCTTTAAGCAGAGTCTGCATGGTATCCATGGTGCAGTAAACCGCACTGTCCAGCCCGGTTCCGGTAGCTGCCAGCTTCCCTGTGACATGACACGGTTCATCATAAATCTTCAGGATCTCCCCCGTGTCCGCCTCGACATTGGCACCCACCAGCAGATCCATTTCACCCGGTTCTCTCTGGCAGCTCTCTTCTATCCACGGCCGGACGACAAAATCGTTATCAGGGTCAAACCCGATCACCTGAATCCGGATCGAACAGCAGTCTGCTTTCAGGGAGGACAGAAATACCTGTGGTGAGGCCTTCTCCACACCCTCCACTTCCAATGTGCGATCCAGGTTGTCACCGCTCATATAAAACGCCCCTGTCGTGCCCGTAAGCAGCATATTCTTGAAGCTGACTTTGGACTGGGCAGAAGACGGCACCACGATGATGTCTGCCCCGAGCCGTGATTCCAGACTCTTAAGGCCATTCCTTAATGACATGACGACCATAGAGCCGCCAAACACGGACATGGCCAGAAATGCCGTCAGCAGGATGAGGGCGGCTGTCCTTCCCGGTTTCCTGCGCAGGTTTGTGAATGGAAGCTTTCGGATATTCATTTCTTCTTTTCTCCCGATAAAATAATGCCTGCTGCGGCAGACACTCCCATCAGTGCATACAAGATCATCATGGCAGGACGCATGAGGGCCCTGCAGCGCATCGTCGCCATCCCGCAGAGGCTGATCAGGGTTCCCGGTATCAGGAGCCCTAATACGGCCGATAACAGCACGGCGATATACAGGCCCCGCCGGACTCCGGCTCCTCCAAGTACAACCGCTGCCGCTCCTTCCACCGCTACAACAAGTGACAGGCCGAATAAGGCCTGTCCGGCCCAGTGACAGGCTCCAAACGTA
>CACXFW010000293.1 GCA_902767065.1 uncultured Lachnospiraceae bacterium
GACAAGCGGTGAAACCGCTCTGTCCGCCCACAGCGAAGAACACGAAGTGTTCTGAGCAATGGGGGTGCTGAATAGTTACCTTTTTTTGTCGATATGGTATCCGGAACAGGTATCCGGAATACCATATTTCCTGTAAAGATCAGACGATCCTTCCTCTCTTACGCCTCGGTCTCGGTGGAAGGCTGTTCCATGCTCGGGCTGATGGAAGTAATGATGTTCAGGATCGACGGACCATATTCCTCATACTCATCATCGCTCGGAGCGCTGATGACGCCCTGAATCAGGTAACCGTCGTCTGACAGGAACCCAAAGCCGCTGACATGGGCTTCATCATTTTCGTAAATCACTGCGGGAATTCCGCTCAGATCAGCAAACATTGCACTCGTGCAGGTCGCTGCAAGATCCGCGCCAAGCTGGTCAATATCATAGGTGTCCGCTACTTCCGCCGGAAGCTCCGTGCAGGTAATCGTGCAGTTGGCACCGCCGCCATCCTCACCGTAGATATGGATGACACCCGCATCCACCATCTCCTGTGTCAGGTCAGCATCTACCCAGTCCGCCGGGACGCAGATATCAAACCCAAGACCGGTATCCCACCACTGGCAGTCAAAGATGGAATCATCAACGTCCATATAGCTGAATTCAACCGGATCCTCAGACGTGCTGCCTGACGCCGCTTCCGTTTCTCCCGCAAATACCGCCGGAGCGGAAAGAGCTGCCACAGCCATCATCGCCGCTGTGATCATCGCAAGCCTTTTCTTCATTATCGTGTTCCTCCTTGTACAAGCATTGTAACTCATCTTGATCTTCCGCAATGATTCATTGCATCGACCGCCATTATACTGAAAACGTCCGCCTGTTTCAAGGCTTTTTTGATAAAACCATGACTCTTCTGTAACTCAGTGTGGCTAGAATGGCCGCTATCGCGGTGAAACAGACAGCTATGAGTCTTAAGTCAAAGCGTGTCCCAAGAAAAACGGACAGGACGGTGAGTCCGATCACCACAATCAGATTGGGCAGCAGATAGATCGTAACCGCCGCCCCCTGCTTGATGACCTCAACCTCATTCTCCCAGTCAAGGCGCATGTGCCTGATCCCGCACACGCATCCCCATGCCGTTGAAAAAGCGCACAGAGCCAGCCCCTGAAGAAGGTACAATCCCGTATCCAGGACAGGCACTTTTGCGGAAATGCAAAGGCACAGCGTTGAGAAGGTCATAAACGGCACCGTCAGCAGCAGGTTAAAGAGCATTTTCCCCTGATAGACGGTTTTCATTTCGATCGGCAGACTCTGAAGGATCCACCAGTTCTTTCCCTCCAGGGACGGCGAACACGCTGTGGTGGCCAGCATGCCGATGAAGAAATATACAATAAAGGGAATCGCGGGCCTGAGTATGTTCGAATCAACCGGCGCTCCGTTTGTCACCATCGCGATGATCCTGTCAAATCCGATGATCAGCGTGATCAGGCCGACCAGCAAAGCCAGTATTTCTCCCAGCGCCACGTTCGTGATGTACACGGTGGAGCCTGTCATCCTCCTGAATTCCTTAAAGACGATCGCAAAGACCACACTTCTTTTCTTCTGCGCGGTCATCTTATAGTTCTTCGCGGCGGCATGCGACTTCAGCGCGGAATTGATATTCCTGTAAGAATTGCCTACAATGCGGAAGACGATCACAAAAAGGGCAAGGCTGATTCCGGCAAGAAGCAGCGTATTGATCAGGATGTCCGGCAGCGAGCGCTTTGTAACCGCATCGGAAAACCATCTGGCCGGCAGATAGACATTTGCCGCGTCGTCCGTGATCTTTGCTGCCTTCTGAAGCGTCTGCTCCACCTGATTGTTCCTAAACACACCCTCCAGGATAAAACGCAGCGAAAAGCACAGCAGCATAAAGACAAATGTCAGGACGGTCTGTATGATATTGGTCTTCCTGAATCCCGCGCTGATCCTTGCAATCAGAAATCCCGCAAATGCCGCCGCCAGCATCGGAAGGAGCGGGAGGAGCAGGGAAAGCAGGATCCATACCGGGTACACAAGAATCCACGGACGGGCGTAATACCCGTATCCGATCATCATGGCAAGGGAGATACTGAGATACCACGGCAGGCTTTTGAGGTACATATACAGGAACTTGCAGCCAGCGACAGTCCTTGCTTCAAAGGGGAGCGACATCAGCATGTCGTATTCCTTAAAATGAAACAGATATCCGTTTGTCTTGAAGACCGTAAACACAAACGAGATCAGGCAGATGGTGAGCGCGCACATCACGGGCGCGGCGTCGATCAGGCCGCTCTGACCGTATCCGATGCACATCAGGATACAAAATGCCATGAGCATCACGTACAGGATGACAGTCCCGACCAGGCCGGCAATGATCCTTCTGCGCTTCCGGGCGTCAGCACAATACCGGATCGTATTTCTCCGGCTCGTGGACAAAAGCAGGTATCTCAGCAAAATGCCGCTTCTACTATTCATGATCCGCCTCCAGAAATGCCTCTTCCAGGGAATGTCCTTCCGTGAGCTCCTCCATCGTTCCGGACGCAATGATCCTTCCGTGCCGGATGATCGCTACCTTGTTGCACAGTTTCTCGGCGACATCCAGCACATGGGTGGAGAAAAAGATTGCAGTCCCCTGCCCGCACATCTCATGCATGAGCTCCTTCAGCGTGAAGGTTGCCTTCGGATCCAGTCCGACAAAGGGCTCGTCCAGTACCAGCAGCCTGGGATTGTGAATCAGCGCGGAAATGAGCGTCACCTTCTGCTTCATGCCATGGGAGTAGGATCCGATCAGGTCTCCCAGGGAATCGGTGATCTCAAACAGGTCCGCGTATTTCCGGATGCGTTCCTCCCGCTCCTGCGCGCTGATCTCAAAAACGTCAGCGATAAAGTTCAGATACTGTATCCCCGTAAGGTTTTCATACAGATCGGGATTGTCCGGAATATAAGCCGTAATCTTCTTGCACGCCACGCTCTCCTTCTTCACGGAATGCCCGTCGATGAAGATCTCCCCTTCGGTAAAATCAAGCACTCCCACCACGGCGCGGATCGTCGTTGACTTTCCCGCGCCGTTATGGCCGATAAAGCCATAGATGTCTCCGCTGCAGACCGTAAGGGTCACGTCATCCGCAGCCTTCTTTCCCTCTCCATAGGACTTCGAATAATGCTGAATCTCCAGGATTGCCTTTTCACTCATGCTCTGCACCCCCGAATTCTTGTCGTTTCTGTATCAGGAAACGCTGTTTTTGATTCTGTTGCTGTTCAGTATACCGAATAATCCTCCATGCCTCAAGTGCCTCTTAGCACTTATCACAAGGCAGTCCGTTGCAGGTCACACACCGGGCAATCTCCTGCGGCAGACACAGGGATCCTTCGTTTCGACCCCCAAAAGTCTTCACTCAGGATCCCTGTGTCCACCTTGGACGGGGCAGTGTGTGACCTGTAACGGCAGCCCCGCAGGTTGCAATTCACCGGTCCACAGGCTCGGGCGGCGTGGCAGTGAAAAGTAACGTAAAGCAATCGCGGAGCAGGCGGCTTTAATAACCTATTGACATGATAGGTAAATAGGAATACAATAGACCCGCAGCCTGAAGAAAGGAGCTGATAACCATGATCTACGCAGATAATGCCGCTACAAC
>CACXFW010000294.1 GCA_902767065.1 uncultured Lachnospiraceae bacterium
ACGCATGCCTTCCTCGTATGCTTCCTGCCGGCTCCGCTTAAGGAGGTCCACCTGGGCAAGCATGACGTTTTCGATCACCTTCAGATGACCGAAAAGCTGAAAATCCTGAAAAACCATTCCGGTCTTCTGACGGATCTTCCTCAGATCGCACCCGGGAGATGTCACATCCGTCCCGTCAATCACCACCTTCCCCGAGGTAGGTTTTTCCAGCATGTTGATGCACCTCAGCAGCGTGGATTTGCCGGTGCCGGAAGGGCCGATCACGGAAATGACATCCCCGTCACGAATCACAGCGTTTATATCCTCAAGAGGGGTTTCTCCGTCAAACTCTTTCCGAAGATGGATTAACTCAATCATGCAATTTCACCCCCTTCAGAAGCATTCCGTTTCTGCGCCTTCTCACATCCAGAAGACGGCCGAACCGCCCCACAAGGGCGTTCAGGATCCCTGCCAGCACAAAATAGATGACCGCGACGCTGATCAACGGGAAAAACGCCTCGTAGGTCCGGCTCCGGATAACGTCTCCCATCTTCGTAAGATCCTGCACGGCAATATATCCGACAATCGAGGTCGCCTTGATCAGCGCGGTAACCTGCCCGAGATAGGTCGGCAGAATATGCGGTACGGTCTGCGGAAGCACAACGCGGAAAAACGCCACTCGTTCTGTATATCCCAGCGCGGCAGCGGCCTGCATCTGTCCCGCGCCGATCGCGCCGACACCGGTTTTCAGCATCATAAAGACAGCAGCGCCGAAGATGAATGTGAATCCGATCACGGATACCCAGGTTCCGGAGATCGATACCTTTCCGAGAACAATATAGTAGAGGATCATCAGAAGCACGACCACCGGCATTCCCTGCACCAGCCATATTGAGAAGCGGGTGAGTGTATTCATGACCGGGTTTCCGCCCCTGCAGGCCAGGTAGACGGCAAACCCCAGTATGGTTCCCAGCAGAACCGACAGCACCGTAATGAAAAGCGTCGTGGCGCTGCCCCACAGCAACAGCTTCCAGCGGTCCTCGCGGAGAAAGGTTTTTTCAAAGCTCGCGGCGACCCGCCCGAAAAAGTCAGAAGCAGCAGAACCAATGGAAGATGCGGATGCCGTGTCCTTCGCCTTCAGGACAGCCATCTGGTATCCGCCGGTATAGTAAGGATCCGAGAAGTTCACGCTCTGCTGCCGCTCCTTTGTAATGGCAATCCCGGAAAGGGCAAAGTCGTACTTTCCGGTCTGCACGGCTGCCAGCATCCCGTCAAAGTTCATGGAGCTGATATCCAGACCATAGCCGTAAGCCTCACAGAAGCGGGCGCACAGATCCACTTCCATTCCTGCCAGTTCTTCCCCGCGATAATAATTCATCGGCGGAAAAGTGCCCTCCGTCGTCACCTTAAGTACGCCGTTTGTCGCCGGAAAAGACCGGTAATCCGGAATCGTGCGCTTCTCTTCCGGCTCTTCGACCCACTTGTCGACCATCGCATCCAGCTCGCCGCTTTCTTTCGCCTTCGCGATCCATTCGTTCAGCTCTTTGCCAAGCCTGTCCCCCTTCTCGTTCTTCGGCAGAACAACACCGCAATCGTAGCTGCGCAATTTCTCATCCATGACGAAAAGGGAAGAGTCTTCCGCAGCCATCATTCTCACCACCAGCCCGTCACCCGGGAAGCCGTCGATCTTCTCCGCTTTCAGGGCAGCCTCCATGTCCGGGAATGTGGAAAAATAACTGATCTGCGCGTTCGGCAGACGCTCCTTTATCACTTCTGCCGCGGTCGTCCCGGTCTGGACGCCAATCCGCTTCCCGTTAAGCTCATCAATCGACGCATAGGCTCCCCGCGCCTGTGTGCTCTTCCCGTCATCTTTTACCATGGCGGCAACTTCCACCTTAAAGAGTGCATCGGAAAAGTCAATGCTCTCCGCGTGCTCCTCGGTATAGTAAAGATTGGACATGATACAGTCCGCATCTCCCTCCTGCGCCGCAGACAGAAGACCGTTCCAGTCATAGACCTTGAATTCAAGCTCCATGCCGAGCCATGCGGCGAAGCGCCTGGCCAGTTCAATATCATACCCCACCAGCTCAGTCCCGACGAAATAGGTATAAGGCATAGCCGTACCCGTCGTTGCCACACGGATCGTTCCCCCGGGATTGTCCGCCGCCGGAATGTCCGGCATGGTCTCGTCTCCTTCAACCACCCATCGTTCATACATATCGTCCAGGGTTCCGTCATTCCGAAGTCCCTGCAGAAAAGCGTTGATTTTGTTTTTCAGGTCCGGAATCGGCGTAACTCTCGAGATCCCGACCGCTACCGTGTTGTCACAGTAGGTCTCATCAAGAATGCGTACACCGGTGACACCGTTTTTCAGGGCCTGTTCCATCTCAACCCGCGCGTGTATGCATGCGTCGGTTTTCCCTTGCGCAACCTCGGCATAGACCGGATAAACATCCGTATAGCCATTGATCGTTGCGTTTGGAAAATCTTTCCTGACTCTCACCTCTTCCGGGGCGTCACTGGATACGGCAATGATTCTTCCCTTTTCATTCAGCTGTGAAATTGATGTAATCGAATCGCCCCTTTTCGAGCAGCCTGACAGGATCGCGCAGGATAAAAGCGCCACAGCCGCACACAAAATCAGGATTCTGATCAATGATCCTTTCAAAATAACCGCTCCTTATTGCTCAATTTCCTCTGATTCCTGCCCGTCGCCTTTGTACTTCAGGCACAGCATGGTAATATCGTCAAACTGCGCGGCTCCCGCTGTAAACCGGTCAATTGCCCCGTTCACCTTACAGATCAGCTCCTCCGGTTCCGCGTCCGCATGGCTGTTGAGTACCTCGATCAGCCTTTCTTCACCAAACCTCTCCGATCCCGTACCCGCGGCCTGTGTAACGCCGTCCGTAAAGACGAACAGACAGTCACCGGGCTGCAGCTCAAAGATATGGGCATGATATTTCACTTTTTTGTAAACGCCCATCATGACATCATGCTTGTATTTCGACAGAACAAAACCACCGCCCGCGCGCCGGATCCCGGGATAGGTGTGTCCCGCGTTGCAGGCTGTCACTTTTCCGGTAGACAGCTCCAGCACAGCCACCCAGGCCGTGACAAAGCTCATGGAGAGGTTCCTTTCACTCAGCTGGGCATTCACTTCTTCCAGGGCCCTGGCCGGATTCGCGCCGCCGCGCAGCTGGTTTTTGATCAGCACTTTGGCAGTCATCATGAACAGGGAAGCCGGCATGCCTTCGCCGGAAGCATCCGCAATCACCAGCGCCAGATGATTCTCATCAATCAGGAAAAAGTCGTAGAAGTCCCCGCCGATCGCCAGGGCCGGCGTCAGGCTTGCATAGAGAGAAACCTCCTTTTTTTCCGGAAACGGCGGGAAGACGTCCGGAAGAGAAGTCTTCTGAATGGATCTGGCAAGAGCCAGATCCCTGGCCGCCTGTGCTTTCTCCTGCCCCCGCTCAACGTTCAGGAAGCAGTAGATCATCAGAAGGTCCAGCATGATCACGCCGAAACCAATCGACAGGCCATAGCTTCTCAGAGCAATCACCTCATCCAGGATTGGCGTCAGGATAAAAAGAAGCAGGGAAGCGGTCTGAATCGGTTTCAGTTTTTTGAGGTTCATAAAAGTGATCGTACAGCAGAGTACGCACATGACAATGCCATAGACATGCAAAAAATAATATCCGCTGCTTCTGGAATACACTCCCGCCTCATTGATCGTAAAAAACCAGCCGAAGGGGATATTGAGGACTCCCAGAATCAGCCGCAGTATGAGAGCCCAGTCCAGAATCTTTGTGATAAGATCCGTGATATGATCTGTCGCCCTGAAAAAGGCTCTCAAATAACGCCAGAAGAAGCATACACCGGCCGGCAGGCACAGATGATACAGGGTATTGGCAAGATAGCTGACCACCCTGAGCGAGGGATTTCCTTCAACCAGCCAGCAGGCCAGGTTCAGAAACAGTCCCGCGTCTGCGATACTCAGGACATACAGATAGTATCTCATGTCATCGTCGTCTTTCCGCACATCGAGGACGCAGGATACGAACAGTATCAGACCCAGTGTCATTCCGCACAGATCAACGCTGACATTGATAATGGATGTAGGCCACAGATTCGACAGGCCCCTGATCCGGACAAAAACCACACCGAGTATGATCAGCGCGATAAAAAAAACGCTGAAGCCGATAAACACTTTTTTCCCTTTAATGCCGTTGTATTGATGATTACCTGTATAATTATTCATAGTTTAACCCTTACCCGACGCATCTGCTGTTGATCAGTTACCTGTGGATTTACTCAAGCTGCATGATTCCATTTCAATTTGTAATTATTCAGCGCCCCCTGGAACCGCTCATGATCCAGTCAGATAAGCTTGCTTATCTGACGGATCTGAGCGGTTCCAGGGGGCGGACAAGCGGTGAAACCGCTCTGTCCG
>CACXFW010000295.1 GCA_902767065.1 uncultured Lachnospiraceae bacterium
CCGCAGGATGAGATCCGGACGGTCTATCAACGGGACAGGGACCGGATCGTCCACAGCAAGTCCTTCAGGAGGCTCAAACAGAAGACACAGGTTTTCATCGCGCCGGTCAGCGATCATTACCGCACCCGGCTGATGCATACCCTGGAAGTCTCCCAGCTGTCCCGGACGGTATCCAGGGCGCTTGCCCTGAACGATGACCTGACGGAGGCGATTGCCCTGGGACATGATCTGGGGCATACGCCTTTCGGCCATGCCGGCGAGAAGGTCCTGAATGAGATCTGTCCGTTCGGGTTCCGGCATTATGAGCAGAGCGTCAGGGTTGTGGAACGCCTGGAAAAGGACGGCAAGGGACTGAACCTGACCTGGGAAGTCAGGGACGGAATCCGGAATCATCAGTGGAATCTGCGCCCATCCACCCTGGAGGGACAGATTGTACGCTACTGCGACAAGATTGCCTACATCAATCATGACATCGATGACGCGGAACGGGCAGGACTCATGACCGAGACGGATATTCCGGATTCCATCCGGAAGAATCTGGGTGCCTCGCCAAAGGAACGCCTGGACAGGATGATGCACGATATCATTTACAGCAGCATGGACCGGGATGAGGTCCGGATGTCGGAGGAGACTGAAAGATGGATGGTCGCGCTCCGCACGTACATGTATGAAAACCTGTATTCGAACAACAAGGCAAAGGAGGAAGAAAAGAAGGTTCCCTTCATGCTGAAGAATCTGTACCGGTATTATGAAGAACAGATCGGCGAGATGCCGGACGAATACAGACGTCTGATCGAGGAGGGGGAAGCTCCTGAGCGCGCCGTGTGTGATTATATCTCCGGCATGACGGATTCCTACGCGCTGGATCTGTTTGTGGAACTCTTTACCCCGCGCCGCTGGTCCGGATCAATTCAAAAATGAATGAATGAGCAGTACTATCAGCCTCTGGACAGTTTCCGTCCGGAGGTTTATACTGTACACAAACAGATGTTCGGGCGTTTGCGCTGCGAGGGGGTGGACTTTCCACTTCCGACGGCGTTGAAAGTGATCTGGCGCGAAGGAGGAAGTCCCCTTGTATTATTCGGAAGAGATCCTGGATCAGGTTTGCATGGCAAATGATATCGTGGATGTGATCGGCCAGAATGTGCAGCTGAAGCGTGCCGGAAGCAACTATGTCGGTCTGTGCCCTTTTCACAATGAGAAGACTCCTTCTTTTTCGGTTTCCAGGCAGAAGCAGATGTATTACTGTTTCGGATGCCACAGAGGCGGCAATGTCATTACCTTTGTGGAGGAGTACCATAACATGACCTTTCTGGAGGCGGTCGGCTTCCTGGCGCAGCGCGCAGGGATCTTGCTGCCGGAGAAGGAGATTTCCGCCGCTGAGAAGCGGGGCATGAGTGAGAGAGCTGAGCTTCTGGATGTGAACCGACTTGCCGGGATCTATTACTACTGCAGCCTTCGTTCTCCCGCGGGAAAGACCGGGATGGAGTATTTTATCTCAAGGGGACTGTCAGAGGAAACCATGAAGGCATTTGCGCTCGGGTATGCGCCGAAGACGCCATCGGACGGCCTTTACCGCTATATGAAGTCGAAGGGGATCAGCGATGATCTTCTGAGAAGAAGCGGCCTGATGAATGTTGATGAAAAACGGGGTACAATGTATGATAAGTTCTGGAACCGGGTCATTTTCCCGATTCTGGATCCGTCGAACCGGATAATCGGGTTCGGGGGGAGAGTCATGGGCGACGCGAAGCCGAAGTACCTGAACTCTCCGGAGACGAAGATCTTTGACAAGAGCCGGAATCTGTATGCACTCAATCTTGCCAGGAGGACACGGGAGGATTATCTGGTGCTGTGCGAGGGATATATGGATGTGATCTCCATGCATCAGGCGGGGTTTACAAACGCGGTGGCTTCCCTCGGAACCTCTCTCACGCCGGGACATTGTTCCCTTCTTTCCCGCTATACCAGGCGCATAGTGCTGAGCTATGACTCGGACAGGGCAGGCGTTGCGGCAGCCATGCGTGCGATTCCCATGCTGAGAAAGGCGGGGATCACACCGAAGATCCTGAGGCTGGATCCGTATAAGGACCCGGATGAGCTGATCTTGTCGCTCGGACAGGATGCGATGAAGGAGCGGCTTGAGAATGCGCAGAACGCCCTGATGTTTGAGATTGAGGTTACCAGACGGGAGTATGACCTGAACGATCCTGATTCCAAGACCCGTTTTTTCGAGAATACGGCGGGGAGGATCGCTGAACTTGAAACCGAGATGGAACGGCAGAATTATATCGATGCGGTCTGCAGGGAGTATCTGGTGGAGCGCGGCCAGCTTCAGGAGCTGGTGACGAGACGTCTGGTCAATCCTTCCGCAGGAGATTACGGGTCCGGCGGCATGCGTGCGATGGGGACAGCCCTCAGGCAGAATGACTTTTCCTCATCACGGTCTGGCTTTGGGAGGATGGAGATGGATGAAGGGGAGATCCCGTCTCCGGACGCGGAGTATGATCCTGCTGCGCTCTACGGCTATGACAGCGGGTTTTACGAGGATGAGGAGACAGGAGAGATGCTGCAGGCTCCTCCGACCGCAACCCGGAAGAGACGCTCTTCGACTGTCAGGGAGCAGGGGGAGGATATCTCGCGCAGGCTTCTTCTGAATTATCTGTGCCGCTATCCGGGAATCTTCGGCCTGGTGAAGCAGTATGTGGGACCGGAGGATTTCGGCGGAGGACTCACCGCGCAGGCGGCCCGGGTGATTTACGGTCAGCTGGAGAAAAAGGGAAAGGTGGAGGAGGCATCCGTCCTGAGCCATTTTCCGGAAGCGCAGGATCAGATGCAGATTGCGGGGATCTTCCACACACTGGACCAGGCATCGACCGGCAAGGAGAGGGAGAAGGCTGTCCGGGAAACGCTTGTCAAGGTCTTTGCCGCATCCCCTGCCGCATCCCCTGCTGACCTTGGCAAGGCGATCCTCAGGAAAAAGCAGGAAGCGGAATTGAGGTCTGTCCGGATCACACTGTGAAAAAGCGGAACATATGAGGAGATGCCCTATGGTTTTGTCACAGCGCCTTACGGCAGTGGCCATGCTGGTGACGCAGGAGAGCCGTCTTGCAGATATCGGGACGGATCACGCCTTTGTACCGATCAGTCTGGTTGAGGAGGGGAGAATTCCTTCCGCTCTCGCGATGGATGTCAACGAAGGGCCGCTGGAGCGGGCGAAGGAGCACATCCGGATGCACGGACTGGAAGAGTACATTGAAACGCGTCTTTCGGACGGTCTGGATTTACTGAAGCCGGGAGAGGCGGATACGGTCCTGATTGCCGGTATGGGAGGCGCCCTCACGATCCGGATTCTTGCAAAGCGCCCCGGCCTTACCGGTGAGATCCGGGAACTGATTGTACAGCCGCAGTCGGAGATCGCGGCCGTGAGAAGGTTTCTGGGGCAGGAAGGATGGAAGATCGTTCAGGAAAGGATGGTCAGGGAGGACGGGAAGTATTACCAGATGATGAGGTGTCTTCCGGGGATCATGGATCTGAATGAAGCCCAGGCGCAATACGGTCCCTGTCTGATGACGGAGAGAAGTCCTGTCTGGATGGAATATGTTCTCTGGAGGCAGGAGGTTCTGGAGCGTAATCTTAGCAGTATCCTGCATGCACAAGGAGACAGAAGCCTGAGGAGAAGGGAGGAGATCCTGCACGATCTGGAAACCGCCAGGGAACTTGTTGATCCCGGATCCTGAAGCTGTATGGGTCAATCGCCCTGAAGACAGGCCATTCATCCCTGCTGACCCGGCATTATCCTGACACCGCATAATTCCTCGCCAGACCGGATGGAATGAGACAGTCCGGGCGGAAGCGGCAGGGCAGGAAGGAAACAGAACGACTGAAGGAGAATGTGATGACATTAAAGGAACTGAAACCGGGACAATGTGCTCGAATTGAGTCCGTCGGGGGAGAAGGAGCGCTCAGACAGCATTTTCTGGACATGGGTGTGATCCCCGGTGCGGAGGTTACGCTGATTAAGTTTGCGCCGATGGGCGACCCGATGGAGCTGAGGATCCATGGATATGAGCTTACTCTCCGTCTTGCCGACGCAAGCCAGATCGAAGTGATACAACTGGAACACAGAGAATCTTCCGACCTGAGCAGGCCAAGAAGAAAGGTTCCGCATCCTTTCCTGGGAGAGCCTGGAATCCATCATGAAAAGACGGCGTCTGCCCCGCTTCCGGACAGCCATGTCCTGACCTTTGCCCTGGTTGGAAACCAGAACAGCGGAAAGACAACACTGTTTAACCAGCTGACCGGTGCGAATCAGCATGTGGGAAACTTTCCGGGCGTTACCGTCGACCGGAAGGACGGAGTGATCCGCGGCCACGCGGATACAAGGATTACGGATCTGCCGGGAATCTATTCCATGTCCCCTTACTCCAGCGAGGAGATTGTATCGCGCAACTTTGTTCTTCAGGAGCATCCGGACGCCGTGATCAACATCGTGGATTCGACCAATATCAAGCGTAACCTGTATCTGACAATGCAGCTGCTTGAGATGGATGTTCCGGTGGTGATCGCCCTGAACATGATGGATGAAATGACGGAAAATGGCGGTTCTGTTGATATTAATGCGATGGAGCAGCTGTTCCTGACACCGGTCGTTCCCATATCCGCCGCCAAGAACCAGGGTGTAAGTGAGCTGGTATCCCATGCGCTTCATATCGCGAAGTATCAGGAGAAGCCGGGAATCCAGGATTATTGTCTGCCGGATGAGAACGGAGGAGCAGTACACCGCTGCCTGCATGCTGTCCAGAGCCTGATCGAGGACCATGCAGGGAGGGCCGGACTGCCTCTTCGATTTGCCGCGACGAAGGCCATTGAGGGGGACCGCCTGATCCTCAGCCAGCTGGAACTTGACCAGAATGAGCAGGAGACGCTCGAGCATATAGCGAAGCAGATGGAGGCGGAACGCGGACTGGACCGGAGCGCCGCCATCGCGGAGATGCGTTTTGCCTATATCGATAAAGTCTGTGAGGAGAGTGTTGTACAGCCGAGAGAGAGCAGGGAGCATATCCGTTCCCAGAAGATTGACCGCATCCTGACCGGCAAGTGGACTGCGATCCCGTTTTTTATCGGGATTATGGGGCTCGTCTTTTATCTGACCTTCAATGTGGTCGGCGCGTGGCTCCAGACCCTGATGGAGATGGGGGTTGGTGCCCTGACAGACCTGGTTGACAATGCTCTGACGGCGGGAAATGCGAATCCTGTGATTCACAGCCTGATTATCAAGGGGATCTTCGAGGGAGTCGGCAGCGTACTGAGCTTCCTGCCTGTCGTTGTCGTCATGTTCTTCTTCCTGTCCATTCTGGAAGACAGCGGCTATATCGCCAGGATTGCGTTTTTTATGGATAAGATGCTCCGGAAGATCGGACTTTCCGGCAGAAGCATTGTTCCCATGCTGATCGGCTTCGGCTGCTCCGTACCTGCAGTGATGGCGACCAGGACGCTTCCGAGCGACAGGGACAGAAGGATGACGATCCTGCTGACACCGTTTATGAGCTGTACGGCAAAGCTTCCGATTTACGCTTTTTTTGCAGATGCTTTTTTTCCAGGATACAGTGCACTTGTCATGATCTTGCTTTATGTGACCGGAATCCTGCTTGGAATCCTGTTTGCATTTCTCTACAAACGATTCCTGTTTCAGGGAGAGGCGGTTCCATTTGTAATGGAGCTTCCCAACTACCGGCTTCCCAGCCTCAGGTCTACTCTGCAGCTGATGTGGGAGAAGGCAAAGGACTTTCTGCAGAAGGCATTCTCCGTGATCCTGATCGCAACGGTCATCGTGTGGTTCCTCCAGAGCTTCAGCCTGGGACTGACTCCCGTACAGAATTCGCAGGACAGTATTATGGCGGCTATTTCCGGAGTTCTGGTTCCTGTGATGCGTCCGGCCGGACTGGGTGACTGGAAGATCGTTACTTCCCTGATCTCCGGATTCATGGCAAAGGAAAGCGTGGTGTCTGTGCTCCGTGTTCTCTACGGTGGCGCGGAAGGGGCAACGGCTGCCATGAACGCGATTACAGCCGCAGGCCTTCTGATCTTCTGCCTTTTGTATACACCTTGCGTTGCGGCAGTGGCATCGATCAGGCGGGAGATGGGAAGAATCTGGGCTGTCGGAGTGGTACTGTGGCAGTGTGCGATCGCCTGGGCTGCAGCCTTTGTCTTTCACCTGATCGCGACCCTGATCATGGGCGGAGCCCTCTAGGCAGCCGCCCCTTGAGGATCTTTTCCCCCGTATGCCGGAGGTTTCCGCTGCCACAGCCACATGGACAAAAAACTGCCGCATGGCAAAGGCTTCACAGCCACATGGACCGGGATTCTACAGCCACATGACCTGAGGCTTCACGGCCACCCGGAAAGAGAGGAGATGCAGGATGAGCTTTCTCGATCTGATTCTGATACTGATTCTGGTTCTGGTTTTCTCCGGAGCGGTTTATCTTACCATTGCAAACCGGA
>CACXFW010000296.1 GCA_902767065.1 uncultured Lachnospiraceae bacterium
CGGAGGAAGCGGAATGAAGGTAGAACTGATCACTTATACTCCGGATCCTGCAGGTATCTGTGGAGAGGCGGCGGCAGTCTGTACGGACTCAAAGAATCCGGAAAGTGCACTCAGGCACGCTGTCGGATCCGGACACACAAGCGTCCTTGAACACGCTGTGTTTACGTTCCGTGTCGAGGGACTGTCGAGGGCGGCACTGGCGCAGCTTACCCGGCACAGACTGGCATCCTTTGATGTCCGGTCGCAGAGGTATGTGAGAATCCACGGCATCGACCTAGTGATCCCCGAGAGCATCAGGAAATCGGACTTTTATGTTGAGGCAGGTAGCCTTCTGGAAGATGTGATGAACTTATACCAGCGCATGGTGGACGCGGGGATCCCGGCTGAGGATGCAAGGTATGTCACACCGCAGGCCGTTCCGACCACACTCATCATGACGATGAACGCGAGGGAACTGCTGCATTTTTTCTCCCTGCGGACCTGCAACAGGGCGCAGTGGGAAATCCGGCATCTTGCGGATGAGATGCTTACGATCTGTAAGCAGCTGGCACCCGGAATATTCGGGCATGCCGGTCCGGGATGTGTGACGGGAAAATGTCCGGAGAAGAAGCCCTGCGGGCATCCGAGGGATAACAGTGAGTGGGAGGAAACGACATGAAGGAGAAACTGAAACAGTATAAAAACCTGATGCTCGTGGTTCTGGCAGTGGTGTTCCTGATCATTCTGATAGCTGCAGACCCCCTGGGGTTCTGTGCGAAAAGGGCGCATGAAAGAGCGGCTATCCGGAACGAGATGGCAATCGAGAAGGCGGAGGCTGAGAGGCAGATCGCCATCATCAAGGCCCAGACGGACGCGGAACTGGAGCGGATCAGCCGGGGGCTTGAACCGGAAACGGATGAACAGGTGACGGAGGTCACGGAAGCCGGTGGAACACAGGAACAGGAGGATACAGATGGGGAATGATGAGGGCCGTGCATTGATGGAAGAAACCGTCAGGGATTTCCTTGATGGGATCACGGATTTTGGAAATGTAAAAGACAGGATCTGCTTCAGGCTGGTAAACACGGAAAGGAACCGCGACTTTCTCAGTGCGGCCCCGCACAGGAATTTCATGGATCTTTCCACGGCATATTACATCTGTTTCGAGATGCCGGACGGAAGGTTTGCAAGCGTGGCGGTTAATGACAGGATAATGGAAGACTGGGGCGTGACGGAAGATCAGCTGTGGGATACTGCTTTTGCGAACACACAGAAGATCTTCCCGGCAGATGTCGGAAGGATACACGATGTGATGGCCGAACTGGCAGGGGCGGCTATGGAAACCCCGGATGAAGAAAGCGGCATGGTCATCGTTACGAATGGGAAGAAATGGTACGGTGCCGGAGCTGTCTTTTATGATGATGTTCTAACGCGTCTCACGGATATCCTCGGGGAGAAGATCTTCCTTCTTCCCAGTTCCGTGCATGAGTTTATCGCCCTGACGGATGATGGAAAGACTGACCCGGCCATCCTTGCGGAGATGGTGCGGAACATCAACAGGGAAATGGTGTCCGAGAAGGAGTATCTTTCTGACAGTGTTTACCATTATGAAAAGGACGGGGAGATAAAGATAGTGTCCTGAGAGGAAGGAGAAAGCCGTGAACAAAAGACATACACTGACCCTCGGCAGCCTGTTCGACGGCTCCGGGGGTTTTCCTCTGGGCGGGCTGATCGCCGGGATAGAGCCGAAGTGGTCGAGTGAGATCGAACCGTTCCCGATCCTTGTGACACATAAGCGCCTGCCGCAGGTAAAGCACTACGGGGATGTGTCCGCGCTCAGCGGTGCTGACCTGGAACCGGTGGATATCATCACATTCGGCTCGCCGTGCCAGGATTTGTCGATCGCCGGGAAACGGGCGGGCATCCAGGAAGGGGAACGGTCCAACCTATTCTTCCAGGCAATCAGGATCATAAAGGAAATGAGGGAGGCAACGGATGGCAAATATCCAAAGTACTGCGTCTGGGAAAACGTCCCCGGGGCTTTCTCCAGTAACGGGGGAGATGACTTCCGGGCTGTCCTCGAAGCAGTTATCGGAATTAAAGAAGAAGGGGTGCAGGTGCCTACGCCTGAAAATCACAGATGGCCAAAGGCGGACATATGCCTGGGTGACGGATGGAGCGTGGCTTACCGAGTTCTTGACGCTCAATACTGGGGCGTCCCCCAGCGAAGGGCAAGAATCTACCTTGTCGCAGATCTTAATGGCGCAGGTGCCGGAGAAATACTATTTAAGTCCGAAGGCGTGTCTGGGTATACTCCG
>CACXFW010000297.1 GCA_902767065.1 uncultured Lachnospiraceae bacterium
ACAGATGATCTCTGCAGATCCTTATTTCGTCCGGATCTTCTTCACCCTGCTCCACTTCGAGAAGCCGTCGCTTCCCACATACCGCACACGGATAAAAAAG
Source organism: uncultured Lachnospiraceae bacterium (assembly GCA_902767065.1). GTDB lineage: Bacteria > Bacillota > Clostridia > Lachnospirales > Lachnospiraceae > Porcincola. The sequence continues at coordinate 101 of CACXFW010000297.1, forward strand.
GTCGTTCTTCTGTCGAGGTTCAGTATGGCCTTTGTTTTATTCTTTCCGACAGAAATGGTCTGCTCATTTTGCGAAAACTCCGGATCCGTCGCATACTGCACCTCAATGGACCTGATCTGGCCGAGGTTTTTCTTTGTTCTCCCGGTTTTTTTCAGTTTTGCCCAGGTGACGGTGACTTTGCTTTTCTTTGCCTTTGCCTGAACGGATGCCGGTGTCTTTGAGATCGTTATGTTCTCTTTCACGGTCAGGGCGGCGCTGGCAGACCTTCCGCTGTCAGAGACAGCCGTGATCGTAACGCTGCCGATTCCAACCGCCGATATGTTCCCGAAGCTGTCCACCTTAGCGACAGAGGCGTCGCTGCTGCTCCAGGTGATATTTCCGGCATCTGCAACCGTGGAATTCTCTCCGTCGATCCGGCATGGAATTCCCAGGAAGCAGGAAATGCGGTCTCCCTTATGGAGATTGGCGGGATTCGTCTTCTCTTCCTGATAAGCGAAGATCGAGGCAGGAGCAGCTACCGCCGCTGCCCTGATATCAAGAATCACCCTGCAGTCAGCAATTCCCGCAGATGGAGTTTCGCCCGCTCCGCTGTCTGTGGAAAACTCCCCGGCTGTCGAGTTCGGGTAGACGCCTGTGTCAGACAGAAAGCATCCGATTCCCACATAAGTGAGGGAAGGATTGATCAGGATCTCGTAATGTCCAGTCACGCGTCCTGTCTTGTTGACCCAGTCGGCTTTTTCCCCATACCACTGGTTAATTCCCTGGATCAGTCCGGATGAATGGTTCCATGCGAGAACCTCTCCGTAAGAATGGGATCCATCCGGAGCGTATACGGTAAAGCAGCTGTTTCCATTCGGTCTGGTATGTCCGACCGCGATACTGGCTTCTGCCGCCCTGACTCTGGCGATGTATTCCAGCGCGGACGACCATCTGACCGGCACATAGTCCGCCGCCGTCAGCTTCCTGGAGGGACTCCTCGGATCATCAATCCCCTCGTTGCAGGCTTCATACCGGATCTCATTGATTCTGGCAACCGCAGCCTGCGCATCCGCGACATACTCTCCATCTACGGCAGCCAGCACACAGCCGTCAGAAGGGGCCGCTGCCGTCGGAAACACCACGGTTCCAACATCAAATGCGTACAAAGGCCTCACGTATAGTATGGAACACAATACTGCCAGTACAAACAACATAAGATGTCTGGTTCTTACCATTTCAGATCCCTCCTGACTGAATCAATCCTGCAGCTTTCGTCTGCTGTTTTCCCTTCCGGAACACTCCGTCAGGGATGATTCCGCTTTACGCCGTATGTATCCTCCTGCTTTGCAGATAACGCTTTATGCCTTATTATAAACTTGCTCAAACAATTCGGTCAACCACTGCCCGATGATAATCAGCCCTTCGCTGTCTGATCGGACGTTTTTCCTGCCCGCGTGCTCTTCCCGAGCAGGACCAGAGCGACAATCAGGACCATCGGGAAGATGCTTCCCGCCAGCATGCCTGCCTGCAGGTTGTCTCCTGCCTTCTGGGTAACCGTTCCCACAAGACCGGGGCCGAATGCACCTCCCAGATCACCCGCCATGGCCAGCAGCGCGAACAGGGCGGTTCCACCCTTAGGAAGGCGGGGAGAAGCGATGCTGATGGTGCCGGGCCACATGATTCCGACGGAAAAGCCGCACAGGATACAGCCGATCAGCCCGAGTACGGGACTTGTAGACAGGGAGGCCAGCAGGTAGCAGCACAGGCACAGAATTCCGGAACCGGTCATGAAATGGATCAGGTTCATTTTCGACCCATACTTCCCATAGATGCTCCGGCAGATCCCCATGGTAACCGCAAAAAGGCACGGACCGGCCAGATCTCCTGCGGTCTTGGTGAAGCCAAGAGCCGCTTCCGCGTAGGCGGGGGCCCACTGCGCCATGGACAGCTCAGACGCTCCGGCGCAGACCATCAGCAGAATCGCCACCCAGAAGAACGACGTCCGGAAGAGCGCTCCTATGGTCATTCCCTTGCCTTTATCAGTCAGCCGTTCAATGGGACAGGTCGCGAAATTATAGATATTGTACAGGGGGATCAATGCCCACAGACAGGCGAGAATCCTCCAGTGATCAATGCCAAACACGGCGAAAAACAGCGAGGACAGCAGAATCACGCCGACGCAGCCCCAGCAGTAGAAGGAATGCAGCAGGCTCATCACCGCATCCTTATGGTCAAAAGGACAGGCTTCCACAATCGGGCTGACCAGGACTTCGATCAGCCCGCTGCCGACCGCATAGATCACGACGCAGATCAGGATTCCGATAAAGGGATCTGAGAACAAACCGGGCACAACAGCCAGACCCGCCAGGCCAAGCGCGCTCGTAATCTCAGAGATGACGATGCATCTCCGGTAGCCGATCCTGTCCACGAATTTTGCGCAGAAGACATCAATTGCCAGCTGGAGCAGGAAATACACCGTTGGAATCAGTGCGATCTTGCCCAGCGGGATGCTGTAGTCCCTGTGGAATTTCAAAAACAGCAGCGGGGCAAAATTGGCGGAAATCGCCTGCGTGATAAAGCCAAGGTAGCAGGCGGTCAGTGTTTTTCGATAGTTCTTTTTCATTCCGTCTCCTTCTCTCCCCGCGAGCGGGATTCTTTCCGAATGGATCTGCATCATTGACAGCAGCCCGCATATACAGGCCAGATGCCACCCGCATAATACCATCCACAAAAAACGCCACCTGTACGGTTGGATCGCTTTTAGCGATCCAACTCCACCTCCTCATTCGCAAAACCCGCGCTTCGCGCTTCTGCGGCTGCTTAC
>CACXFW010000298.1 GCA_902767065.1 uncultured Lachnospiraceae bacterium
CCTGCCATTTTACTTGCCCGAAAAGCCGCTAACTTCGTTGTCCTCAATCGACGATGCCACCGCATCGCCTCATTCGTCCGCCTTGTTAGCGGCTTTTCGTTCGGCGTAAAATGTCCAGGTAATTGGGAAGTGTTACACTAGTCATTCTTCTTTGATATAATTCGTTCCAAGCTTCGCCGGAACATTGAAGGATCTTCTCAGCGCCGTCATGATGATGACAAGAAGGTAAGGCAGGGCGCTGAACAATTCATTCGGAAGAACACTCGTCCCGAGGGCCTTAACATAATTTCCCAGTGCGTCGCAGATTCCGAATACTACGCCGAAAACAAGCACGCCTGCGGGATTCCAGTTCCCGAGGAAACAGATCCCGAACGCAATCCATCCTCTTCCGCTGATGATCTCAGAGGTGTACATTCCGACGTTGCACAGCGAATAGTACGCTCCGGCGACCCCGCCGAGAATCCCGGCGAACCCGACTGCCAGAATCCGCACCTTCCTGACATTGATTCCCGCAACATCGACCGCCTCCGGATTCTCTCCGCAGGAGCGCAGCGTCAGGCCCGGCGCCGTCTTGAAGATGAAATACGCAATCAGCGGGACCAGGAGCCAGGTGATGTAGGTGATGATATTCTGGTTGAAAAGTATCGGTCCGATAACCGGTATATCTGCCAGTATTCCGAGGGGAAGTGTCTTGAGCGTGCTCACCTTCAGAGGGGATGTCGGCGTCCCGAAGATCACCCTGTAGAAAAATGTGCAGAACCCTGCCATTAAGATCGCAATCGCCGTTCCCATGACAATCTGGTGCTGGCCCATATAGATGGTCGTGAAGCCATACAGAAGCGCCACCAGAAGTCCGACGGCCATCGCCGTCACAAAACCGATCAGCAGATTGCCACCGCTCAGGTAAGCTCCCACAAAACCGCCCCAGGCACCGGTCAGAAAGATTCCTTCCACAGCGCACACCATCATGCCGGACCGTTCGGATACAACCTCTCCCAGGGCGCCCAGAATCAGGGGCGTGCTCATGAAAACAGAACGGGCAATAAGATTAATAAAACTCTGCATCACGATTCCTCCTTCGTCAGCGCCTGTTTCTTCATCGTCCGGAGCTCATATTTTCTCCGGAAGAAGAAGGACATCAGGACAAACAGCATCACAAATCCGAGCATCAGGTCAATCACGCTGGCCGGAGCGTCCGTAGAATGGGACAGAACCGTTCCGCCCACCTGGAGGAATCCGAACAGCAGCGCGGCGAAGATGACACCGATCGGATTCGCGGATGCCATGATGGCGATTCCGATCCCATAAGATCCGATCGAACCCTCAAAGTCGGTAAGCAGCATGTGCTGCATTCCGTTGATCTCCGTGAAACCTGCAAGCCCCGCAATCGCCCCTGAGACCGCAAAAGCGATCATGTATTCTTTTTTGGGGTTGATACCTGACAGACGGGCAGCATTGATGTTCTGTCCTGTCACGCGAACGCGGAATCCGAACGTGGTTTTGTACAGGATCAGCCACACGATGACCGCTGCCGCCACGGCGATGACAATGCCCAGAGACACGGATGTACCGTCGATGATCTTGGGAAGCCATACGTCCTTCTTCAACGAATTGGTCTTCAGATACTCATGCTTGTCTTCCTGCAGCCAGCTCCCCAGGGAATACTGAAGCAGGTAGATAATGACATAGGTCGACATCATGCTGACAAGAAACTCATTTGCGCCGGCCTTTGCCTTCAGAAAGCCGATGATAAAACCGACCAGCCCCCCGCCGGCCATTGCGCCTAAGAAGGCAAGGATCATGACGACAGGTCCCGGGATCTTCTCCCCCAGCCTCAGAGAGATCGCAGCCGCAAACATACAGCCGACATAGAACTGCCCCTGCGCGCCGATATTGTACAGATTTGCCTTATAGGTAAATGAAAATGCAAGACCGGTCAAAATCAGCGGGGTCGCCTTGATCAGGATATTTCCCATCGTGAACCTGTCAGAAAAGACGCCGGTCACCATGGTTGTAAATGCTTCAGACGGCGAAACCCCCATCAGGGGAAGAAACAGATAACAGATCAGAAGTCCCAGGAAGATCGCCGGGACAGTCCATACGATCATCCGTACGAATTCGCGTCTTTTATTCATGGATGCCGTCCCCCTTTCCCGTGTGCTGCAAGGCTGATCCCTCCGGCTGATCATTTCGCACGGATCCTGCTGCCTCAGGAAGGTCTTCGATCGGAACACCTGCCATCAGCATGCCGATCTGCTCCGTTGTAAGCTCTCCATTCCGGAAGATCCCCATGATCTTCCCTTCACAGATCACGGCAATCCGGTCGGATAGGGTAAAGACTTCGGACAGCTCGGTGGAGACCAGAAGGATGCTCTTCCCCGCCTCGCGCTCTTTCAGAATCGTCTTATGTACGTAGTTGATCGCCCCGAGATCCAGCCCGCGGGTCGGCTGATCGAAGATCACAAAGTTCTGCCCCATATCGACTTCTCTTGCAACGACAGCCTTCTGCTGGTTTCCTCCGGACAAAGAGCCGATCGTCACGGACGGATCAGGTGCCTTGATGGTATACTGATCGATCTTTTCCTGTGTATACCGGTCCACCTTCTTCCAGCTGATCCATCCCCTCTTATCCCATCGGTGCAGATAGCTGGACTTCAGCATCATATTTTCCGAAAGTGACATATCCGAGACCATTCCGTAACGGTGTCGGTCAGATGCGCAGCTTCCGATTCCCAGCGCGATATGCTGCGCGACATTCAGGCTCGAAATGTCCTTTCCGTCCAGCGTAATCCGCCCTGCAGTGGGTCTTAGCGCGCCGTATAAAACCTCGCACAGCGCATCCTGCCCGTTCCCCGAAACGCCTGCCACGCCGAGAATTTCTCCCTCGTGAATCTCAAAGTCGATATCCTTCAGAAGAGGCAGCTCTCCCTTTCTTTCCACACTGACATGATCCACCCTAAGCCGTACCGCTCTCTTCCTTTCATCATGCGAAGTGCGGCTCAGGACCTCAAGGTCGTGTCCGATCATCAGTCTTGCAAGATCGGACATCTGAACTTCTGACTTGCTGACTGTTCCGCTGACCCTGCCGTTTCTCATGATCACGATCCGGTCGGCAACCTGCATGACTTCTCTCATCTTATGCGTGATGAAGAAAACAGAATTGCCCTCCGCGGCAAAGCTTCGGATGAATTCCATGAGCGTATCAATCTCCTGGGGCATCAGAACCGCGGTCGGCTCATCCATGATCAGAATGCGGCACTTCCGGTATAGGGCCTTCATGATCTCCACCTTCTGCTGCATGCCGACAGGAAGGTCTCCGACTTTCGCTTTCGCGCTGACGCCGAACTGATAGCGGTCGGAAAGCTCCTGCACCTTCCTTTCCGCCTCTTCATAGTCAATCCGGCCTTTTACATTTCCAAGAATGATATTCTCTGTGACGGTATGCGCTCCGACAAGGGAAAAATGCTGCTGGATCATGGAGATCCCGAGTGCCATCGCGTCCCTTGGCGCGGAAATATTCTGTCTGACCCCGTCAACCCGGATCTCGCCGGATGTCATATGATAGATCCCGTACAGGATGTTCATGATCGTGCTCTTCCCGGCGCCGTTTTCGCCAAGCAGCGCAACCACCTCACCCCTGTTCAGCGTAATGGACACATCACAGTTTGCAAGAACCTTCGCAAACCGCTTGCTGACATGATCGATCTCCACCACGGGGGACTGTGTAATCCGATTCTGTTCCATACCGGTTCCTCATACATACGAAGGCAGGCAGAGCAGTCTGCCCTGCCTGCCTGTGAGTCCTGTATCTGTCTGTTACTCAGCCGCTTTGAAATACTGCTCGAAATCAATCTCGCCGTTGTTGATTGCCTCGATCGCCTCGTCAACCGCAGCAACACACTCCTCGCTCATCTGATCGGTCGGGATGACCTCAAAGACACCTTCCTTGACGCCGATGTCCGTCCTGCCGGTCCAGTTGCCATTCAGGATGTTCTCGACGATCGTCGGGTACACTGCTGCCCAGTCCATGGAAACAGAGCCGACGACACAGTCCGATTCACCGTTCTTGTCTGCCGAGAAACCGACAAACTTCACGCCCTTCTCCTCAGCTGCCTGGATCGCGCCGGAGGTACCCTCATTGGAATAGCAGAATACGGTATCCGCTCCGTTGTCGATCATGGAAGCAAGAAGGTCCTTGGTTGCGGAAACATCTGTCCAGCTGTCGACAAATGCGCGGGTCGCGGCCGGGTCTTCAATTCCACGCTCAGCGGCAATTTCCGTCGCCATCGCTTCATAGGTATCCATCAGTTTGACCATCGGGTCGTTCGACTGGCCGCCGGTTACGGCAAACTGGCCGTTCTCGGTGGTATAACCTGCGATGATGCCTGCAAGGAAAGCACCCTCGTACTCCTTCGGGAACACAGGAATCTGGTTCGGGAAATCTGAGATCTGGCCGTTGATGGCACAGAAAATCGTGTCAGGATAATTCTCCGCGACAATAGTGGCGGACTCATCCCACTGGGAACCGGCTGCCATAATCAGGTCATAACCCTTCTCTGCATACTCCGTGAAGGTCGACTCATATTCCTCTGCCGGAACGCTCTCAACCACGTCGATCTTGACTCCCAGCTCTTCCTCCGCGGCAAGCGCTCCCGCGTTATTCGTCGCATTCCATCCCTGATCATCGATCGATCCCGGAAGGAGAAGCGCAATCTTCTTATCCGCCAGATCCTCTGACGCAAATGCGCTGATGCTCATCCCGGCCGCAAGGATTGCCGTCATGACAACTGCTAATGCTCTCTTCATATTCCTGCCTCCTTTTCAATTCTCCCGCCCCGTCAAACAGGGCCTGAGTCAGTCAAAACAGCAGTCTGACAAAACGCTCTTTCAGAATTGCTGTATGCTACAGTAAAATTATACAGACAATCCGGGAGATGTCAATCAAAGTTGTCTGTTATTACCAGTAACCCTACGGAGCCTCGCACACAACCCTGTTCAGTCGCCGAACGCTTCGTTATGACAAAAACGTCTCCATTATCCACATATAGATCTGCGTAACTGCCGGAAGCTGCCATACCGGTACGTGCTCATCAATCGTGTGGGCCATGCTCTCCGTGGACGGACCCATGCCAAGCACGGGGATCCCGGCCTCTCCGCAGTAATGGCTTGCGTTGGTGCAAAAGCTGTATTTCGTCACTTCGGTGTCAAACCCGTGGGACCGGAAGCATCCCAGTACTTTCCTTACTGCTGGGTGATCCTCGTCGAGCAGCCATGCCGGGAAAAACCGCTCCGCCCCGATCACCTCCCCGGTATAACAGATTTCGTCCCCTCTGGCGTATGAAACTCTTCCCTGGAATGACGGATCTTCTTCCTTAAGTTCATCCAGAATCTTCTGAATCGGCTCCAGAACACTTTCTTTCGTCTCATCAACCAAAAGCCTGCGGTCCCAGGTTGTCGCGCAGTATTCCGGGACAACCGACTTGCCCGGATAAGGAAGGGATCTGATATCCGTCAGTTCCAGAATTCCCTTTCCCAGAAATGCATGTACGGGAGGCTTCATACTGCGGATCCTGTCAACCGCCCTGCACATCGCGTATACCGCGTTGACGCCATTGTCCGGATTGGAAGAGTGTGCCGGGACCCCGAAGGTTTCCAGGAGAATCTCCGCTCTCCCTCTCTGTCCGATCTTCAGCTTCAGGTCAGAGGATTCGCCGATCACCACCAGGTCAGGTCTGAGCGCCTCGCTGACCGCTCTCGAAGCGATCCCTTCAAAGCATTCCTCATGCACGATCCCCGCGACGCAGATCCGTCCGCCAAAATCTTTCCCTGTATCTTCCGCGAAGAAGCTGCAGGCCAGGGCCATACATGCAAGCGCGCACTTCATATCAGAAGAGCCGCGCCCGTAGAGCATGCCGTCCACAATTTCAGCGCCGAAAGGATCATGCATCCAGTCGTCCTCCTGCTGCACCGGCACAGTGTCCATATGACCGTCAAACACGATTACAGGCCCCGGTCTGCTGCCCTTTATGATACCGGTTATATTCCCGTATTTATCTGCATATACCTCATCATACCCATGTGACAGAAAAAAGTCCTCCAGCTTTCCGGCCAGTTCCCATTCCTTACCGGAATACGAACGAATCCGGATCAATTCCCTGCACAGCTCCAGCACCTGCCGCTTTCTCTCTTCACTCAGGCAGTTTATCATCTTCTTTCTCCTTATGGTCTCATCGTAAAAGCATATGATCCTGTTTACGGTTTTATCTGCCGCGCCCGGTCAGCACAGCTGCATTTCCGGAATTCTTCCAGACATCCTTCACCACGCAGGGAGAGCCTGCAGTAAACACATAATCAAACCCCGTGCACATCCTGTCCGGATGATCAAAATCCGCCTGCGACTTCAGGTTTTCCAGTAAGAAGACACACAGGTCTGCCGGCATCCCTTTCTTCAGAATGCCTCTGTCCAGAGCATAGAGCGATGCCGGAAGGGAGGTCATTTTCCTGACTGCCTCTTCGATAGAAAACACCGCTCTCTCCCTCACATAGCGGATCAGGAACCGGGGAAAAGAGTCGTATACCCTTGGATGGCAGCACCCTCCCTCCGGATAGATCGCGTCCGAGATCAGGCTGCAGTAATCCTCCCTCAGGAAGTCGATCATATCCTGCTCGCACCCGTACGTATCCAGCATCGCCGGTTCTAACTCCTCTTCCAGCAGGATGTCATACAGCGTGTCATAGGGATCTCGTCCCAGCTCCTTTGCAATCCTGGCAATCGTACAGCCCTCAAAGGAAAGAAAGCTTCCGGACTGTAATCCCGTCACCGCGATATGATCAAAGCCGGCCAGTTCCACAATATTCTCAAACCGTTCAGACGGCTGCTTCAGCTCCCGCGTGATCAGCGCGCGCATCCTCTCATCTTTCAGGCAGGCGATGAGATCGTCAGTTCCGCCGCTTAAGAACCTGGGCGGGATCAGATGAACCAGCTGCGTTGCACCCGTGATGTACGGATAGGCATCCATCGTGATATCAAGGCCCTTGCTTCGCGCCTCACGTACCAGCTCCAGCTCTCTTTGACAGGTCACTCTCCAGTTTCGCTTCCCGATGCACTTCATATGGCTCAGATGAAGAGGCGCCTTAAGCCTTTCCGATACGCGGATCATCTCACCGACAGCCTCTGCCGCACCGTCGCCCTCTGTCCGGATGTGGACCGCAACAGGAATCCCTGCGCCTTTTACCGGCGCCAGTACCCTCACAAGATCGTCCTCATTATAGGCAAACTCCGGATCATATCCCATTCCAAGGCTGACCCCCACAGCGCCGGCATCCAGGGACTCACGGATCCTCTCCCGGATTAAGGCCTCCTGCTCCTTCGTCAGAGCCCCTGCTGCATAACCTGCTACCGAGGCGCGGACGCTTCCTCCGCCCACGAGAATACCGGTATGGACGCTGCGCTTTACCATGCGAAGGCACGTAAAATACTGATGCATGGAAGCTGCAGGGTCAATCCTGAAGTTCTCCGGTTTTCTTCCCAGAAAGCTTCTCAGGAAATGCTCCGTTTCTCTTTCGTGTTCTCCTGCCTGTGGTGCGGCGGACAGCCCGCAATTCCCGTTGATCACAGTGGTGATCCCCTGACGGTTCAGCAGTTCATCATCCCCGCAGGTAAGCGCCTTCCAGTCTCCATGCCGGTGAATATCAACAAATCCCGGTGTAATATAACCACCCTTCGCATCGATAACAATCAATTCATTATCGGAATTCTGCCGGAGTCCCTTCTCATCAATGACGGGCGTTTCAACATTCATCTTCCGGCTGCAGTCTGCATCCGGTTTCTGTCCGCGGACAGTATCCGATTTCTGTCCTGCATCCGCCTCAGGGATGACCTCTGCTATCCTGTCATCCTCAATCAGAACGCTTCCGGGAAAACATCTGTTCCCGGTTCCATCTACGATTATTCCATTTTGAATCAGATACCGCATCTTCTTTTCTGTTTTGGAAAGAGGCAGCCTTCCGGCTGCCTCCCATATTCTTCATGACTTACAGAAAACGCAAGCGTTTTTGTCGTTTCCTGTAAATATGCGCAAATATCACTTATCTTTACCGATTATTCTTTTCTTGCCTGTGACTTACGCTGACGGACCATGTCAGAGTAAACGGCGACAAGGATGATAACGCCCTTCACCACATACTGCCAGTTGACATCCAGGTGCATCAGGGTAAGGCCATTGGAGATAACGCCGATGATGAAAACGCCGATAATGACGCCGGAGGTACGACCGGTACCACCATACATGGACGTTCCGCCAAGCACGCAGGATGCGATGGCGTCAGTCTCAGCACCGACTGAGGTGGACGGCTGTCCGGATTTCAGCTTCGCGGAAAGGACAACGCCCGCGAATGCGCAGAGCAGTCCGGAGAAGGTCCACACGAGAATCTTGATCCTCTCGACGTTGATACCGGAGAATCTTGCCGCCGTCTCGTTGCCGCCAACCGCGTAGATGTAACGTCCGGTTTTGGTCTTTGCCAGAAGCAGCCACTGAATGAAAAACAGGATGATCAGATAGATAATCGGAAGTGGGATGCCGAACACCCTCGCGATACCGATATTCGGGAACACCTCATTGACATACAGCGGAACCGGCTGCGCATTTGCCAGCAGATACGCAATACCTCGTAGGATACTTTGCATGGCCAGCGTTACAACGAACGGGTGGATTCCGGAATACGCGATGATGAAGCCGTTCGCCATACCGGCCAGAAGGCCCACAAGAAGGCCTGCGATGATCGCAACGACCATCGGAAGATGCCAGCGCTCCATGCAGCAGATGCACAGCACGCCGGAACAGGCGATGCCGGCGCCGGCGATCAGGTCGATACCACCGAGCATAATGCAGAGCATGATGCCGATCGCAA
>CACXFW010000299.1 GCA_902767065.1 uncultured Lachnospiraceae bacterium
CCATGGAATATCTCCCGGAACGAGGTCGTAACCGATCGCGAGAAGAATGATCGCGCTGGTCGGCGCGCTGATAAAGTCCGTGCACGCGGTAAAGATCCCGCTGACCCCGGAGGGCACCATCGCCTGATAGAGTCCTGTCGCGCCGATCAGTACGCCGGCGGCGATGGCAAGGATGATCGGGGAGAACACCATCTCCCTGAGCAGTGAAGGGACATCCGTCCTGTCGCTTCGGTCCATGCCAAGAAGGATTTTATAGAGCGTAAAGACAAAGAGCACCTGCCCCAGGTCAATCCGGGCAAAGTCCGCGACGCGTTCGCTTCCGTATAACATGTTGAACAGCGCATAGCCCAGCATTCCGGCTTCGAATCCTGTCGTCAGGAACGGGACAAACCGGGAGTTGAGGCCGGGGAGCCTGGAGGCGCATTTTCCAAGAGCCCACGCCGCAACACAGATGGCATACATCATCAGCGGGATCACAATATCCATAAAGGTGTACTGTGTCGTTGCGAAGGCGCTCAAAAGAACCGCCGGAAGGGTGATGTTCACCACAACACTCTTCAGCGCCCCGATCCCTTCCCGGGAAATGATCTGCCTGCTCCGGCAGACCATGCCGATCATCAGCATGATGACCACCGGGAGAATCGTCTGCAGGATATCAATCATTCTGTTCATCATCGGTTCCTCATTTGGTTCCTGGATGATACCGGAATCATCATAGCACAGTTTGGTCGGGATGTCTTGCACAGCAATGGCGGAACTGATCCGTGAGGGGCCACAGGGGGCCGGGAATTCATGAAAGAGGAGGTTATTGACGGATGATGATTGTGTGTACAATCCTTGGAACGGCCTGCATTCTGTATTATCTGTGCATCGCTTTATATGCCGGTCCTGCGTTCAATTTCGGATGGTTCTGGCTGATGACGGGAGCGGCATTTCTCCTGGCGGCCTTTCTGCGCAGATATCCGGACAAAAGCGGCGCGGTGTGGGCCTTTCGGATTCTTCTTGCGCTCCTGGCGGCAGGGTTTGTGGTGATCGGAATCATGAGCACGTTTGTATTGCGTGGCATGAATGCACGCGCGCCTCAGGACATCCCCTGTGCGATCGTCCTGGGAGCGCAGGTACGGGGAACCGTACCATCCAGGGCGCTGATAAGGCGGCTCGAGGCCGCGCTTGCCCTGCCCGGGCAGCCTCAGCTGATCCTTTCCGGGGGGCAGGGAGACGGTGAACAGATCCCGGAAGCGCAGTGCATGAAGGATTACCTGACAGAACACGGAGTCGATGAGGACAGACTTCTGCTGGAAGACAAGTCTGCAAACACCCGGGAGAACCTCCTGTTTTCGGACCGTCTGTATGGCTGCGCTGAGAAACCCTGCGCGATTGTCACAAATGATTTTCATATCTACCGGGCCCTGCAGATTGCCCGGAAGGCCGGCTACCAGGAGGTATACGGCGTTGCCGCCGAGGGAGACCCGCTGATGGAGGTTCATTATGTGGTCCGTGAAGCGGTGGCGCTTCTGGCTGAGAAGCTTCGTGCAATCCCTTGACTGGCGGCTGCAAAGGATTATAATGAAGTGACTTTGTTCAGCACTTTGCTTACCTTTCGTTCCTCATCGCAGGCTGAACAGATCATCATAAAGTCTATCCCATTGAACTGGAGTGTGAGTGATCACCATGAGACCCATCAGACAGGAGAAAACCAAAACGCAGAAACCGGATGTGATGAAAGCGGTCGCGACCGGCATTGTGAATGCACGCTTTGCGATCATCGCCGTATTTGTACTGATCTGTGTGTACTGCGGCCTTTCCATCGGCAAGGTCCGTGTAAACAATGATCTGACCGCGTTCCTTCCGGATACCACGGAAACCCGGAAGGGCCTTACGATCATGGAGGATGAATTCCTGACGTATGGAACGGCGGATGTCATGATCTCGAACATCAGCTGTCAGATCGCGCAGCGTCTGGCGGATGAGATCAGCAGGTACGACCATGTGGCCAGCGTGGATTTCGACGATTCGCCGGCGCATTTTATCAATTCCTCCGCGCTTCTGTCGATCTCCTTTGACGGGGAGACGGATGATCCCGAGATCGAAGCCGAAATGGATCATATCCGCGAACGGCTGAAGGACTATGACACCTACATATCGTCCCAGATCGGATATGATTTCTCGGCGGAGCTGGCAAAGGAGATGGTGGGGGTTCTCGCGATTGCGGCGCTTGTCATTGTTGCCGTGCTGCTCTTCACCTCCAGAAGCTATTTTGAGGTGGTGATCTTCGGGATTGTGTTCGCGGTGGCGGCGCTGTTGAATATGGGAACGAATTACTGGCTGGGAGAGATTTCCTCCATAACGAATTCCATCGCGGTGATCCTCCAGCTGGTTCTGGCGATCGACTACGCAATCATATTCATTCATCGTTACCAGGACGAGGTGGAGAAGAATCCCAGAGTGAAGGACGCTCTGATCGAGGCGCTCTCGAAGGCGATTCTTGAGATCTCGTCTTCCTCCCTCACTACCATTTCCGGACTGATTGCGCTGACGATGATGCAGTTTCGCCTCGGGTATGATATGGGCATCGTCCTCACAAAGGGAATCATCTGCAGCCTGATTACGGTGTTCCTTCTGATGCCGGGACTGATCATGCTGTTCCCGAAGCAGCTCAGGCGCACCGCCCACCGGAACCTGGTTCCGGGGATCCGGCCCTGGGGAAGGTTCCTGACAAAGGCAAAGTTCTGCTTTGTGTGGATCTTTCTTCTGATTCTTCCGTTCGCGATCTATTATTCCAAAAAGACGGAATACGCGTTTTCTGATACCTCCATCACGGAGATTGTCTATTCTCCGAGCCGGGAGGCCATGCACAGGATCCGGGATACCTTTGCGGATTCCAATGTCATTGCCGTGATCGTGCCGTCGGGCGCGTATGAAAATGAGAAAAAGATCCTGAACGCGGTGTCTGAGATGGATCATGTCAGAACCGCTACGGGGCTTGCGAATATCGAGGTCGAGGAGGGCCATGTCCTGACGGATCCCTACAGCCCGCAGATGTTTGCGGAGCTTCTGGACCTGGACTACGAGACGGCACTTCTTCTGTTCCAGGGATACGGGATCAGCCATGAGGAGTATCAGGTGTTCTTCGGAAATGCCGATGAATACCGGGTAATCCTGCTGGATATGTTTGAATACCTCTTTGAGAAGATCGACCAGGGGCTGGTGAACCTGGATGAGGAGAAGGCGCGGGAGATCCAGGAGCTGCGGGAGGAGCTTCGCCGGGGAACGACGCAGCTTCGCGGCAAGGAATATGACCGTCTGATCTTCAACGCGGATGTCCCGGTGGAAGGAGAAGAGAGCATCGCGCTGACCGACGCGATCCGGGCGGAAGGGGAGAAGTATTACGGCGAGGGAAATGTGCTGGTCGTGGGTGAGATCACGAGCGCGAGGGATCTTGCGGCTTCCTATACCGGCGATTCGAAGAAGATCGCGGTGCTGACGATTACATTTATCTTCGTGATTCTGCTGTTTACCTTCCGCACATTTGCGGGAGCGGCCCTGCTTGCATTTGTCATACAGGGAAGCATCTGGATCAACTTCACCTTCCCGTATTTCCAGCATCTGATCGCGTCCTTTGTCACAGACATGATCGTGTCCGCGATCCAGATGGGCGCGACGATTGACTATGCCATCGTCATTATGAACCGTTATCAGTCGCTGAAGAAGGATGTCGGAAGGCGCGAGGCGATGATTACCGCAGTGGATGAAGGCTTTGCGACGGTTATCACGTCCGGTTCCATTCTGACGATGGCGGGATTCATGATCGGCCTGCGCGTCAGCGATGTGTATGTCAGCCATATCGGCCTTGCGGTCGGACGCGG
>CACXFW010000300.1 GCA_902767065.1 uncultured Lachnospiraceae bacterium
CGCCCCCTGGAACCGCTCAGATCCGTCAGATAAGCAAGCTTATCTGACTGGATCATGAGCAATTCCAGGAGGTGCTGAATCATTACATTCAGAGAAGAAAGACTGCCGAAGGCCCCTGGCCGCGGCAGTCTTTTGCGATCCCTGTAAGATGCGCGCGGATAGAGTTGCAGGTCACACCCCGGCCAGATCGCTACAGTTCATGCAAACAGAAGTGTTGTTGAAACATCCGGCGGTCCGTAGTAAGATAATCATTACGCCAGAGGACACGCGCAGGGCAGAAGGATGTACGGGAGCAAATGAGAACAAATCCGTGTGTGAGCAAAGAAGAGGTGGGAATGGACACTAATAACGCTTCAACCGTTGAATCAATGGATCGGGAGAAAGAACTGAGAGAACGGATCGACGCGCTGGTCCGGGAAGCAAAGAAGGAAAAGAGTATTCTGAGTTTTCAGGAGGTGGAGGAATACTTTGACGGCCTGAACCTGTCTGATCAGGAAGTTGACCAGGCTGTGGATGCGCTTGCGGGCCAGGGAATTGAGATTCTGCTTCCGCCTGACGACGAGGAAGAACTGCTTCTGGAGGAAGAAGACGGAGCGAATGAGGAAGACGAGATCATCCTTTCGGCGGGCAGGGATATGGATACCGGAAATGTGACGGATCCGATTCACATGTACCTGAAGGAGATCGGACAGGTTCCCCTGCTGACATCCGATCAGGAGATTGAACTGGCAAAGCGTGTGGAACAGGGAGATGAGGATGCGAAAAGGCAGCTTGAGGAAGCAAACCTCAGGCTTGTGGTATCGATCGCCAAGCATTATACCGGCCATGGAATGAGCCTCATGGATCTGATTCAGGAAGGAAGCCTCGGCCTGATCCGCGCTGTTGAAAAGTACGACTATAAAAAGGGCTTTCGTTTCTCGACTTACGCAACCTGGTGGATTCGACAGTCTATTACGCGTGCGATCGCGGACCAGGGCCGCACGATCCGGATTCCCGTGCATATGGTGGAGAACATCAACAAAGTGAACCGCTCAGCCAGGGATCTCGTTCAGAGACTCGGAAGGGATCCGACACCGGATGAACTGGCAAAGGAAGCGCATATGAGCGTCGAACGCATCCGGGAGATCCAGAGAATCTCAAGAGAGCCGGTCTCCATGGAGACACCTGTAGGGGATGAGGAAGACAGCTCCCTGGGCGATTTTATCCGGGATGATACGACCCCGCATCCTGCTGATGAAGCAGCCCGCACGATGCTCCGGGAGCAGATCCGTGAGATTCTGGGAGACCTGACGGAGCGAGAACAGCAGGTGCTCAGGCTCCGCTATGGACTGGATGATGACCGGTCCAGAACGCTGGAGGAGGTCGGGAAGCAGCTCAATGTCACAAGAGAGAGGATCCGGCAGATTGAAGCAAAAGCGCTCAGGAAGCTGAAGCGGAAGAACTTCCGTATGAAAGACTATCTGGAGTGATGAAAGGGCCGCTCTCGGGCGAATGAAAGTTCAGAGGAAGAGGGAGGATATCATGAAGAAGGCATACAGGACTCTCCGCCTGCTTACAGCTGTTTTACTGTCGCTTTTGATGGCGGCAAGTGTCGTGGCGTACGTTCCGGCCGCGGAGTATAACTACGCCTATCCGGGCGCTGCCGGCAAGAAGGGGCTTTATATCTGCCCCGGGATGGAAGAAGATGCGCTGGAACTGGGTATACAGCATGCGACGATCAATCTGAGTGTTGGTGATTTCATGCCATCGTCTGCCTACAGGAACAATACCCATTGCATTTCCTATCAGTACGAAGGGAGCAAATACTGGTTCTCGAAGCAGGCAATCAACCGGTATGACACGGAGCTGAAGCGTCTGGCGAAGGGAAATGTCCTTGTCACTGCCATTCTGCTTCTTCCGAACCGGACGGACGACCTGAAATCCCTGATCTATCCCGCGGCCAGAAACAAGAGCGCCAATTATTATCAGTGGAATATGAAGAACCCGGACGCTGTCCGTGCGCTGCGCGCAATCGTGACCTTTTTCCAGAGAAGGTATTCTGCCCCTTCCGGGCCGCGGATCGTCGGCTGGATCGTGGGAAATGAAGTAAACAATACCGGTGTCTGGAACTGGGCGGGGCCGATCAGCATGGATGAGTACGTCGATCTGTACGCGGCGCAGGTTGCACAGGTATATTCCGCCGCAAGAAGCGTCTACGCGAATGCCCGGATCTACATGTGCCTGGACCATTACTGGAAGGCAGGAAACGGTGCTTACTGGTATGCAGGAAAGGAGGTCCTGAAAAAATTTGCCTCCTGCATGGCGAAAAGAGGCCTTGGAAACGGAACCTGGTGCATTGCCTACCATCCTTATAATATCAGCCAGTATGAACCGAACATCATGAGTACCAGTGCTTCCGTGACGAACGACGAGAATACGCGCATCATCACGATGAAGAACCTGAAGGTGCTCACGAAGTACGTCAGGAAGCATTACTCCGAAGGCTGCAGGATTATCCTGAGCGAGCAGGGATATTCCTCCCTTACATCCGGAAGGGATACTTCGAAGGAGCAGGCGAGAAACATCGCGCTTGCATTTTATATCGCGCAGCAGAACAATATGATCGATGCCCTGATCCTGCACCGGCAGGTGGACCATACTGCGGAAGAGGAGCGGTTCGGTCTGTACACTTCCTGGGGCGGAGAGAATGCCGCCCTTCCGAAGCTGTCCTGGACCGCATACAAGTACGCAGATACGACAAGGGTAAGCAGCGAAACCAGATACGCAGCGAAGCAGGCAAGGTCGATCAGCGGAAAGAAAGTAAAAAAGCGTCTGACGGTCAAAGGCGGGAAGCTGATCCCGACAGGCGATCCTTCCAGAGTGGCGGACTATACCGACGGCTTCAAGCCCTTCGGAGCGGTTTCCGGATTTCATTATTCAAACGGAGCCTATACGCTGGAGCATGATTATTCCAGAAATGCCAATGTCCCCTGGGGCATGATCCGGGAGGGAAAGATCAACTGCAGGAATAATTCAAAGTTTGTATTCAATCTTGATATCCGCGGGACGCTGAACGGCACTGCACTGGTCTACCTGAGGCTGTGGTCAGGGACAAAACGGTATTTTGACGCTTCCTGTATTGTTCCGGGCGGCGTTAAGAACCAGCTCTGCGCGGATCTGAAGAACTGGAAGATGCGCAGGAAGATAACGAGGGTGGAAATCCTTCTGCGTCCGAATGGTCCCGGATGGGAAAGCAGCACAACTGCCCGTATCTCCCTGATCGGAATCAGGAAGTAAAACAAAACCTCTGGTTTTCAGAAGCGGTGAAGGTTTTCGGAGAATCGATGGATCAGGAAGGAAGGGATGGAGCAGGAAGGAATGATGGATCAGGAAGAGATCATGGTTGTTTGCGGATCCAGGATCGGGGAGATGACTTATGAGCTGTTAAGGCGCTCAGGTCTTTCTGAACTGATCAGAGAACGGTTCAGGGACAAAGATCCCCTGATTGCCCTGAAGCCGAACCTTCTTGGTCCAATCCCCGCATCTTTGGGAGCGACCACGCATCCTGAGATTGCCGGAAGCGTGATTGGTTATCTGCGGGAGGAGGGATTTGGCCGCATTGTCGTCATGGAAAGCTCGTGGGTGGGGGACCGGACATCGGATTCCCTGCTGGTTACCGGTTTCGGGGAGCTTTGTGACAGGCTGGAGGTTCCCTTCTGGGATCTGCAGCAGGATGAGGCGGTTCCTGTTGACTGCGCGGGGATGACCCTGAACATCTGCCAAAGAGCGCTGGAAGCGGATTTCCTGATCAACCTTCCGGTCATGAAGGGCCATTGCCAGACCGGCATGACCTGCGCCTTGAAAAACATGAAGGGATGCATCCCGGGAGGGGAAAAGCGCCGGTTCCACCGGATGGGACTGCATGAACCGATCGGCCATCTGAGCGCGGGGATCAGGCAGGATTTCATTCTTGCGGATGCGATCTGTCCGGACCTTAACTTTGAAGATGGCGGCAATCCGGTTGCGCTCAATCGTCTGATCTTAGCGCGTGATCCCGTACTTCTGGATGCGTTTTCCCTAAGGCAGATTGGCCTGGAGGACGGATCCGTGCCTTATATCCGGATTGCGGAGCGGTCAGGGGTGGGTTCGGCGGATCTGTCGAAGGCCAGGATTACGACTCTGATGGAAAAAACCGTGCAAGGAGAATGCGTCTATCTCGAAAGCGGCGGGGAATGGTCCTCCCTGCCCTGGCACGGGGAAAGGGACAGAATCCTGAAGGTAAAAGAGATGGTCTGTGATGTCGATTCGTGTTCCGCCTGCTATGGGACGCTGATCCCGGTCCTGCACCGGCTGGAGGAGGAAGGGCTTGCGTCCGCTCTCCCCGGCCAGCTGTGTATCGGCCAGGGCTTCAGGGGCAGGACGGGCAGGATCGGAATCGGAAACTGCACGGCGCGGTTTGACACATTTCTGAAGGGTTGTCCTCCTGATGAATGCCAGATCGAACAGTTCCTGCGCTCTCTCATGACTTGACGCGGCAACCCTGCCCGCCGTATAATGAACGCGTTCGTGTATAATTCAGGAGTTGTCATGCGTCCTACGATCCGGTTTTGCCGGTGGCTTATACTGGTTCACGTTAATGGCTGCCGAAGGCAGACATGTTACGTGAACTGCATATACCGCTAAATTGGGCATGAGGTGGCCGCAAAAGGCGGACGGAATCCTGATGCCATTGAAGAATTCTATTCGGTAATAGACTTCGTTCGCGAGTATAGAGGCGCTCCTGTTGAGGATGATGAATGCTGAGGATTAGGGAACATAAGATGAGAGAGTGGAATCGAAGATACGCGAGGATGACGGTGCTGCTGAGCGTAGGGTTGCTCGTGGCGCTGTTTTTTGCATGTAATGTTTATGCTGGCTGGAATACTTCCGGAAACGGGAAGACGGTTACCTATACGGATGAGACCGGAGAAAAAGCGACCGGCCTCAGACAGATCAGGGGACGCTTTTATTTCTTTGATGAGCGTGGAACCATGAAGACCGGATGGGTCGTCACTGAGGAGGGATACCGGTATTTCCAGACAGAAGGAAAAGTCGGCGCAGCGCTCGGAAGCATGGTACCCGGCGGAGTATTCAGAATCGGGAAGAACGTCTTCGGATTTGATGAAGAGGGGGTTCTTCTGACCGGATTTCAGACGGTGGGCAGTGACAGCTATTTCTTCAAAGAGGCTGGAAAGCCCGGAGTGCGCGGCAAGGCATTGACGGACCAGTTCCGGAATCTGGCGGACGGCCGAAGAGTCTATTTCCGGGAAGATGGCCGCATGGCGCTTAAGCAGTGGATCAAAAACCACACTTACTATGTGGATGAGACCGGTAACCTGCTGCGCTCCTGTATCACGGAGGACGGATATGTCCTCAAGGCGAACGGAAAGGCGAAAAAGAAGCTGACCGAGTCTCAGTTCGTCAAGCTCGGCGCAAAATACTATTTTTACAAAAAAGGGAAGGGACTTCTGAAAAACCGCGTCTTCAAGTTCAGGCAGGATTACTATTATGTGAATGAAGACGGGGTCCGGCAGACCGGATGGATCAGCTGGGGAGGACATGATTACTATTTCCTGCAAAGCGGAAAGGCCGTCACGGGAAAGAGAACGATTGACGGGGAAGAATGGACCTTCGGCAGCGACGGAAAGCTTGAGGGATCCAGGGTGAAGCCGGGTGATGATCCGGAGGATCCGGAAGATGCGGCACCGGCGGATACCGGTACAAAGAATACGACCGGGAAGGCAAGCATCCTGATTTTGTGCGGCCACGGACAGGGAGATCCCGGAGCGGTCGGCTGCAATGGAAAGTATCAGGAGGCGGAATATACAAGGGATTTCGGGAAGCGGGTTTATGACGCTTTGCTGAAAAACGGAACCGTCAATGTCCAGCTGTACAATACCAATTATGA
>CACXFW010000301.1 GCA_902767065.1 uncultured Lachnospiraceae bacterium
ATGGCTGCCGAAGGCAGACATGTTACGTGAACTGTATATACCGTGGTGAAGAATTCTATTCGGCAATAGATTTCGTTCGCGAGTATACAGACATCATCCCGCCAGCCCCGGGACGGCTGCAGCAAAGAACAACGAAGCAAGGGCCTGTTCAGAAAAATCAGGGCAGGACCTGTTCAGAAAAATCAGGGAAATCATTATGAAAGACCCTATCAAAGACCCTATCAAAGACCCTATCAGAGACAGAATCGCAGAAAGCATTCTCAATCAACTGACAGAAGGAATGCTGGCCACAGACATGAGCGGTACGGTCCTGTACGTCAACCAGGCCGCTCTGGATATTTTTGGGCTGCCGCGTGAAGAAGTCAAGGGAAAAAAGCTCGTGAGCCTTTTTTTCAAAGACCCTGAGAACGACACCTTTGCCCAGACCATTCTGGATGCGGTCGAGTCAGTGAAAAGGCATACGATCGCCATTGTCCCCTTCCATACCAGGAAGAAGATCCTGCAGCTGAGAGTGCTCGTCTCCTACCTCTCCGATATTGATGAGGACCACGGGTTTGTCGTTGCCCTGACCGACCTGAGCGAGCTGATGGAACTTCGGGATGCCGCGCAGTACATGAAGCACCTCAGCAAAATGAACCATCAGCTGGAGCTGCGCAATGAGCTTCTCCAGAAGACCTTCGGTATGTATGTATCGGATGAAGTGGTCACGGAGCTGCTGGAAAAGGCCAAAGATCCGCAGCTGGGAGGAACCATTCAGAATCTGTCGATTCTGATGAGCGACCTGAGAGGCTTTACCGTTCTGAGCGAACAGATGGATCCGGAAGACCTGATCAGCATGCTGAACCACTATCTGGGTCTCATGACAGAAGCGATCCAGAAGTATAACGGAACCATCATCGAATTCATCGGGGACGGTATTATGGCGATCTTCGGTGCGCCCGTTCCGTCTGAGACGCATGCAGCGGACGCGGTTGCAGCCGCGATTTCCATGCAGGCGGCGATGAGCAGGGTCAACCAGTGGAACGCACGCAGGGACTATCCGCGGCTTGAGATGGGGATCGGATTGAATACCGGGGAAGTGATCATCGGAAACGTCGGGTCCAGGAAGCGGATGAAATACGGCATCGTCGGCAGCGAGGTCAATCTTGCCGGCCGTATCGAGAGCTACACCATCGGCGGACAGATCCTGATCTCCCCGTCGGTCAAGGCAGCCATCCCGTATCCGCTGACAGTCGAGAGGGAAATGACCGTTCTGCCCAAGGGAGTCGGCAAGGAGATTGTCCTCTCCCATATCACCGGGATCGGCGATCCCTACAATCTTTCAATCAGTTCCCATCAGGACATACCGCACCCGCTGGACCAGGTTCTCCCGATCTGCTTTTTCCTGATCCAGGACAAGCACACCCAGGATCAGGTTCATTTCGGCGGCTTCATAGCACTTGGCCGCGGCACCGCCATTCTGAAAACAGAGGCCAGTCTGAAAGTGTTTGACAACCTCCAGATCAATGCGGGCGGAAAACTCCTTTGTAAGGTGCTTGACAATCCGGACGGAAACTGGTTCCTCCAGTTCACCTCCATCCCATCCGGTTTTTCCGCGTGGGTGAAGTCTCATCTCGCCTCAGAATGAACAAGGTTCTGTAACAATCCAGCACCGCCCACTTACTCGGAACGCTTCGCGTTCCGAATAAGTGGGCGGCCGGAGAGATTCATGCATCCAGTTTCCGGGCGGCTTCCTTCATCAGCTCAATCACCGGCAGGTGCTGCGGGCAGACGCTCTCGCACTGGCCACACGCAGCGCAGTCGGAAGCCTTTCCGCTCGCCCCCGAATTGACAAGCCCCCTGTAAAATGCTGTCGGTCTGAACTCTTCATCATACAAAGTCATGGTGTTCAGGGCACGGAACACATCCGGAATGCTGATCCCCGCCGGACATCCGTCGCGGCAGTATCCGCATCCGGTACACCCGATCAGCGGAATGTCCAGCATGATCGACGTGACCTCCTCCAAAGCATCCGTTTCGACGGCGCTGAGCGGCTCAAAGGAGGTGAAGGTGTCGATATTGTCCTTCATCTGGTCTTCCTCTGACATTCCGGACAGAATCGTCATAATGCCCGGAAGGGACGCGACAAACCGGAAAGCCCATGAAGCAATGGAAGCATCCGGCCTGACCCTTCTGAGTTTTTCCTCCAGCTCCGGCTTAAGCCTTGCCAGCGTTCCACCCTTGACCGGCTCCATGATGATGATCGGAAGCTTCCTCTCATGAAGGATATGATACAGCTGTCCCGAACGCACAACCGGATTCTTCCAGTCGGCATAATTCAGCTGGATCTGGACAAACTCCACCTCCGGATGCTCGTCAAGCACTTTAACCAGAAGCTCCGGGCTTCCATGAAAGGAAAACCCGAAGTGCCGGATCTTTCCTTCCTTCTTCTTTTCCAGTCCCCAGCTGAAGCAGTTCAGCCGCTCATAGGTATCAATATTTCCGTCTTCGACAGAATGAAGCAGGTAGAAATCAAAATAGTCCACGCCTGCACGCGCCAGCTGCTCGTTGAAGATCCTGTCACGGTCCGCCTCTGTCTTCATCTCCCATGCCGGAAGCTTCGTCGCAATCCGGAAGGAATCCCTTGGATAACGCCTGACAACCGCTTCCCTGGCAGCGACCTCCGACTTTCCGCCATGATACACATACGCGGTATCGAAATAATTCAAGCCTGCCTCCATATACCTGTCAACCATGCTGCAGACCTGATCCAGATCAATCTGCCCATCCTTTTCCGGTAACCTCATCAGGCCAAAGCCAAGCTTCGGCATCTCATTCAGATTGATACTCATGCAAAATACTCCTTTATAAAACTCTCATACATGCCCGCGAACGAAACGGCCTTGCGTTTCATTCATAAGAGCACGCGGCTGCTTTGGGAATCTGTCCCTGTTCTCCTTCTTCCGGCTGTGTGATCCGGGACCTGTATTCCAGACACAGCATGGTCAGGTCATCAAACTGAGGCGTCTCGCCCACGAAGTCATCAATCTGCACTCTGACCAGCCGGAGGAACTGATTCAGATTTATCTCCTGCGATCCTCCTCCCTCTCCGCTCATCTGATCCTTACTCGTTTCAAGACTTGACAGCATACGCTCGTTTCCGAACAGCTCCCCTTGATTGTTATTTGCTTCCGGCACCCCGTCCGTATACAGGAAGAGCATGTCGCCGGAATTCATCTTCCACTCCACTTCCTTGTATTGAATGCCTTCCATGCCGCCCATGGGCATCCCGTGCGGATCCCGCTCCATGACAAATCCCTGTCCTTCCCGGTAGAAAACCGGATATTCATGTCCCGCGCAGGCGGATACAAGGCTTCCCGTGGAGATCGTCAGAACCCCAAGCCAGGCAGTGACAAACATGTCATCCTCATTTCCTTCGCACAGAAGGTCATTCACTTTACTCAGAATCTGTGCCGGGCCGGAATAATGGCCGGAAAGCGTCACGTTTTTGATCATGGTCTTGGAGATCACCATGAACAGGGCGGCAGGCACCCCCTTGCCCGAGACATCCGCGATCACAATCGCCAGATGATCCTCATCGATCAGGAAGAAGTCATAGAAGTCCCCTCCCACTTCCCTGGCAGGATCCATGACAGCATACAGGTCGAATTCCCCTCTGTCCGGGAAGGCCGGGAACCGGTTCGGCAGCATATTGTACTGAATGTCTGTCGCTACGGAAAGCTCGGTATCCAGGCGCTGCTTTTCCGCGGTGATCTGTACGATCTCCCTGACGTAACCCTTCATTTTGATGGACATGCTTTCAAAGGTTTTCGCCAGGATCTCAATCTCGTCCCCCGTATACATGGCCTTTTCCATTTCGAAGGTCATGTCCTCTCCCTGCATCTGAGACACACGCTCGGTCATCCGCCTGATCGGACGGACCAGTCCGTTTGCGAACAGCATGGAAACCAGGACCGCCAGAAACAGAAGCCCTCCTCCAAGGGCAAGCGTTGACAGGATGGTCTGTGTTTCCGTACTGCGCACCTCCACGAGGGATTCTTCCATGATCGGGTTCGTCTGTTCCAGGAGATAGACGGCCGCGCGGTTCAGATCCTCCTGGGAGATCAGAAGGAGCTGCGTCCATCCCACCGTCTCCACCGGCGCGTAGGCAATATAGGTCTTTTCATGATCCAGCGTGACGAGGTCAAATCCGACGTCCCCGCTCAGGGCTTCATTTACCAGCGATACCAGCTGCGCATTGCTGCTTTCCTTCAGGCTTTTCAGGCGGTTGGAATCCAGGGCCAGTTCTCCTGCCAGGCGGGACGAATAAACGATATTCCCGTTTTCGTTGATCATGCAGGTATCGCTGTATTCTCCAAGCCTCGCGCCTGAAAGGATGTTCCCCATCGACTCCATGCGGATCGAGCCGCCGCACACTGCCTGCAGGGTTCCGTCCACATAGACCGGTACGCCTACCATGACCTGGCTGTCCCCGGAAAAAGCATCCACATTCATGGGGGTAAAATAGGTATCTTCATGAACCAGGGCTCCCACATACCAGGGGCGCCGCAGGGCATTAAACGGTAAGATCTCTCCGTCAGAGTCAAATTTCAGTTCCGGGACACGATCCGCAACGATGCTTGCGCCGCCTTCCAGCGAAACGACACAGTCCGCAAGAGAGCCTGTGTCTTCCACGATCTCCAGCATCATGGCGTCCAGCGCGCCGACCCTTTGAATCTTGTCCTGAAGAACGGGATCGGACCTGTCCGCCTTCTCAGAATATAAAAGCTGCAGCGTCAGAGTGCCCGCGTCCTCCTTCGAGGGAGCAGATACCCCTTTCCGGCCGGGTGAGGAGGATTCCAGCACCGACTGCACCTGGCTTGCCAGCACCTCCAGGTCATGACGCATCGTCCAGAACTCACTGTTCAGAACCTCGGTCCTCGAAACCAGATACTTCTGATAGTTCTCGGTCGTCATGCTCTTCATGGTGTCTGACATCGTATCCATGATCACTTCGTTCTGCTCAAGGCTCGTCTGTTCCATGAGGTTGGCAAAACGCCGTACCTGATAGATTCCAAGCACCATGAACACGATGACCGCCGCGGCAACCGGAATGATGTTCATTCGAAATGCTTTTAAGCGAAGGCTGTGTCTCATCTGCCCCTCCTATGAACGGTGCGTGTCTTTCAGAACAACATCCCTGAAATACATGGAGCTCCATCCTGCCCAGAACGGACTGAAGCTTTCGATCTTCTCACCCAGCACAAACAGATGCTCCGTGGAAATGACCGGCACCCATACCGCATCGTCGCGGACCAGCTTTCTCTCCAGGTCGCAGTATTCCTGACGCCGCTTTTCCGGATCCTGTATCGTCCGGGCGCGGGCAACGCGCGAAAGCACAGACAGATTGGAATAGTTGCTGGAGCGGTATAAGGTCTTTCCACGGTTCCCGAAAAAGGTATAAATGAAGTTATCCGGGTCATTGAAGTCCGCGCTCCACTCTCCGAGGTATGCCATCAGCTGGCCGGCTTTGCGAAGATACAGAAAGCTGTCCGCGTCATAGCTGACGATCGAAGCCTGGAACCCGGCTTCGATCAGATCCTGCCGGATCATCTCAAGCATGGTCAGTTTCCGCGTACCGTTCTCGGTATTGGCTGCCAGCTCCAGCCGGATCTTTCCGGCGTCCGGAACCTCACTGACCAGTCTCTTCGCTTCCTTTGGATCGTATTGAAGCCATCCCTGGTTTTCCTCATTGTATCCGATCAGGCCCCTCGGAAAGATCCCGTCCGTCAGGCATCCGTCTCCCCCGTACAGTTCCTCCAGAATCGCCTGACGGTTGATCGCCATCTGGACAGCACGCCGGATCCGGACATCCCTCAACGGAGCCTCGTCCACGTTCATCATCAGGTACTGGATCTCCACGCGGCTGCGGGCGATCATACGATCCTTCCATCTGTCGGAGCTGCAGATTCTGTCCACGGCGTCCGGGTTGATCAGATTGGTGTCCAGAAGATCGATTCCGCCCTTCCGGAAGGTCTCGTCCATCAGCGCCGGCGGAAGGACCAGAAGCTCCACCCTCGACGCGGACAGCTGTTCCCCCTCATGACAGTGATAATACGGGTTTTTCTTCATCAGGATCCGGCTCCTTGTAAATGATGTCACCATATAAGGGCCCGAGCCCATCGTCTGCTCCGCGCCGGAGCCAAAGCTTTCTCCTGCCTTTGTGACAAAAGACTCACTCATGATGCTGCAGGAGGGAGAAGCAAGCTGATAGATATATCCGCCGAAGGGTTCTGACAGTTCGATCTGAAGGTGCGTGTCATCCAGAACGCGGATTCCCTCCGGCCTGTCCGCCTTGCCCGACATAACATCCTGCGCACCGAGGATCATATCGGCAAAGTCCGTCTGCACGCTCTCCGGCAGGGAAAGCATGCGGGAGAAGGTAAATGCCACGTCGGACGCGGTTACCCTGGTTCCGTCGGAATAATACGCATCCCCGCGCAGGGTAAAGCTGTAGGTCAGGCCGTCCCCGGAGACTGTATAGTCCTCCGCCAGCCCGTTCACCAGCTGTGAGGTGCCGTCTTCCATTACCTGGATATCAAAGAGCCGCTCATAAAGATTGAGCGGAACCATATAGTCCTCTGTGGTTCTGTGAACATCCATGGTGGAGACCGGATCCGAGAGCCCGATTCTCAGAAGGCTGTCCTCCCTGGAGGACGCATCTTTCGCGGCAGGATCCGGCATAAGATCCTCCGTTTCCGGATTCTGTGTATCGGCCTCTGTGGCTAAGCCGGCTTCCCAGCCGGCTTTCTGGGCATCCGCCGTGCCGGATGCGGATGCAAAAGCTCCTCCCGCCAGGATTCCAGCCAGAATCAGCGAAAGGAAAAGGAATATCCATTTTCTCATGCCATTATCCCAATCAGATATGATGATGCTGGGGTCAAAAGGTACTTTTGCCCCCAGCTATGATGTACGGATCGCTCCGTTGCTTCGCAACTCCCGCGCTCCTCGGACA
>CACXFW010000302.1 GCA_902767065.1 uncultured Lachnospiraceae bacterium
TCGCGTTCCTCATTGTGGGCGGTCAGAGGTGCTTCGCACCTTGCCCGCCCCATGAATTCTCAAAAAACGTCCGGTGAGTAAACTCCCCGTCCTGATTTTGTGAGAATTCATGTGGGTGCTGAATAGTTAAAAATAATGTGTGAAGCGCACTGGAAATGGAGCGAAATAGGATATGAGTCAGGCAAAGGTTGATCGGAATAAAGAAGCGAAAAGAAACGTAAAACAGATTATGGCGAAGGAAAAGCGCAACTGGATGATTACCCAGGCGTTCCTGATTGCCATCGGAGCCGTTGTGATTATCTGGATCGTCATTTCCCTGTTCCAGGCGGTCAAGTCTCCGTCAACCGACACGGCGAATGTTCCGTCTGTCTCTTATACGATTGACAATTCCGCACTGGAAGACTATCTGTCATCCCTTGAAACGGCCTGACCGTACATCATTCAGTTGAATAACCGGATCTCTGACGATCAAAAAACCGGATCTTTGACGATCCGGTTTTTTTCATGACTCCTGTATCTATGCTTCAGCCGCCGCAATCCTGCGGCTCAGGAAGAACTTCCGCACCATGTCGTCCCAGATCCTGTCCAGCGAGCGGTCCAGTGTAAAGATCTTCAGAGAGGTTCCCGTCGTGACGCTCACCTCATCCTTTCCGTAATTCAGGTTCAGAAACAGACCGTCCACCTGTTCCGACGCAAGAGACAGGCCTGACTGCCTTAACAGGCTTTCCACATTATAGTCCGCAAGCTTCAGCACGATCCTCATCTGAATCGGCGTGTGCTTTCCCCTGACCAGACTGTAGATGACCGGGCGCATCAGCTTCCAGGTCAGCGGCGTATGCTCCTTTTCACCGAAGAATTCCGGATGCCATGTTCCATCCATCGCAAACGTGGTGAACGTGGTCACCGTTCCTTCAGAGAACAGAAAGGTGTCAAACGTATCTCCCGCGAGCAGCTTTGTCATGAAATCCTTTGTGTCAGTAATCTTCAATGCAATCATGTCTTTTACGGTATATCTTCCCTGATATTGTCTGTCTTTTGCTTCTGTGTCCGGTTAGCGGAACTGTTTTCTGCCTAAGCCAGTATGAAAATGATGCGGCGGCCGCATCATAAAGTCAGCCGCTATGCAGCATGCATCCGCGCGCACGCACGAGAAAAACGGCAGGCCATTTCGTTCGTGAGTATCTCTGCCGTTGACTATAGAATCATCCCTATCCTCTGTCAATATGAGATTCTGAATTCCACAGGCTTGGGGCTGTGAACAGGAACGGCCTGGGCGCGGGGAGAAAACGGTAACCCACGGAAAGTTACTTATGGGAAATATCAATTCTCTTCTTTTCATTCCCTGTTATCTATGTTATACTATCAATGTAGTATTAAAAACTACATGACAGATTCCGAATATTCTTTCAGGTTCTGATTCGAAGAGGTGAATGATATGAGTTATCTGGTTGTGATAGACAGCTGCGGAGAACTGACTGAGGATATGAAGGCATCCGGACACTTTGTCTCGGCTCCTCTGACAATGGATGTAGATCAGTATCATTTTGTGGATGATGAAACCTTCGACCAGAAGGAGTTTCTGCGCCGTGTCAAGGAAAGCCCGAACTGTCCAAAAAGCGCCTGTCCTTCACCAGAATATTACAAAAGATGTTTTGACCGGGATTTTGACCATCTCTATGCGGTAACGCTCTCCGGCGCCCTGTCCGGATCGTACAACAGTGCCGAGGTCGGAAAGGCAATGTGTCTTGAAGAGCATCCGGGAAAGAAGATCCATGTCTTCAATTCCAAGTCCGCCTCGATCGGCGAGACGCTGATCGGACGCAAGATCGCGGAATATGAGGAAGCGGGGTTCTCCTTTGAGGAGATCATAGAGAAGGTAGACGCGTATATCGAAAGCCAGGTGACCTGGTTTGTGCTCGAATCGCTGGATACGCTGCGCAAGAACGGGCGTCTGTCCAACTTCAAGGCTTTTGTCGCCACAGCTCTCAAGATCAAGCCCATCTGCTCTTCCACTCCCGACGGTGAGATCCAGCAGGTCGGCCAGGCGCGCGGCATCAACAAAGCGCTTGTCAAGATGGTGGAAATGGCTGCTGAATCAGCAGGCCATATGCAGAACAATGAGATCGCCGTATCCCACACCAACAACCCTGAGCGGGGGCAGATGGTGCTTGACGCCATCAAGGCCCGCGTGAAGGCAAAGAATTATTTTCTGGAAAATGGCCGTGGCTGTACTTCCATGTACGCGAATGACGGCGGGATCATCCTGGTACTGTAGCCAGGACAGGCGGTTTCTGCAAAAGTGATTCTGCCTGTACGGCTGCCATTCATCGCAGCAGAATCACCATCCTGCATGGCAGCCGTACAGGAAAAAGCCATCGAGACGGGACAGTCTTTGCTGTCCCGGATCCGGGCCGGATGAGAACGATCGGAAGGGCTGCCGTATCACACGGCAGCCCTTCCTTTTCTGCAGCCGGAAGCAGTGATCATCCGCTCCCCGCCTTGCCTTTGGTCCTCAAAAGGCCTGCCGGTCAATCACTTCGCCAGCAGCATCATAATCTCATTGCTCCGGCCTATAAACTCTGTCATCGCCTCCGGCTTCAGAGGCGCATTTGCAAGCGCAGCCAGATCATAGAGCTGCTTCGCGAACAGTTCGGAGTGTTCTCCTTCCTTATGGGAAAGCAGATACTGAACGAGGGAATTGTTGGCGTTCAAGGTCAGAGTCTGTGCAGGTGCGAACAGATCCTCATCCATCCCGGAACCGGACATGCTGTACATCCGCATCATATCCTGCATGCGGCGGCCTTCCTCCTGGATTGTAAGCATGGAAGAGATCCTGTCATCCTTCAGGCTCTCAACCTGGACGGTCAGCTTGTCATTTCCGACCGCCTTCTTGAACAGCTCTGAGAGTGTCTCCGTATCCGCCTTCAGCTTCTCCTCATCCGCCTCCTCGGTCTTCATGGAGCCGGTCACATCCGCGTCAATGCGTTCGAACTTCAGGTCTTCTCTCTTCTGCTCGAGATGCTGCAGATACGGGGAGTCGATATTGTGATGCAGGATGACGGCGTCCATTCCGTTTTCCCGGAACATGCGGATGTACTGGCCCTGCTGCGATTCATCCGTCACATAGAAGATCGTGGTCTTCTCCGGTTCCTTGTCCTTTGAGGAATCCTCTCCGGAAGCGTCAGCATCCTTCGAGGGCTCCGGCTCCTCCGTAAAATCAACCGTCTCCTCAGCCGCGGCGCCGTCAGCTTCCTTATCCTTCTCCCCGGCAGACACCGTCTCTTCTGCTCCGGCCTCCTCCGTCTTTTCCTCCAAAGACGCGGACTCATCCGTCTGCTCCTGTCCGGTGGCGGCATCCTGATCCTTTGCCGTATCCTTTCCGGCAAGCTTTTCAAGATACTCCTTCAGGGTGAAGTACTTTCCGTCCAGATTCTTAAACAGCATATAGTCCTGCAGGCGGTCCGAGAATTTCCCGTCCTTCAGGCATCCATACTTCAGGAACGGGCTGATGTCATCCCAGAACTTCTCATAATTCTCACGGTCCGTCTTGCACATGCCAGTCAGCTTGTCCGCGACCTTCTTGGAAATGTAATCGCGCAGCTTCTTCACGAAGCAGTCGTTCTGCAGCGCCGATCTGGATACGTTCAGCGGGAACTGAGGACAGTCGATCACGCCCTTGAGCAGCATCATGTATTCCGGCACGACTTCCTTGATGTTGTCGGCAATGAAGACCTGATTATTGTACAGCTTAATGGTTCCCTCAATGGAATCATATTCCGTGTTGATCTTCGGGAAATACAGGATTCCCTTCATATTAAACGGATAATCCGCGTTCAGATGAATCCAGAACAGCGGTTCGCGGTAGTCATTGAAAACCTTACGGTAGAATGATTTGTATTCCTCGTCCGTGCATTCATTCGGATGCTTCGCCCAGAGGGGATGGATATCGGAAATGCTCACCGGGCGCTTATTGATCTTGACACGGTCCCTCGCGGGAGAGATCTCAACCGTCTTCTTTCCGCCGTTTCCGTCATCTCGTTCCTCGGTCTTCGCGTCTTCATGGATGTGCTCGACGACAACATCGGTTTCCTTCAGATCGCTCTCATCAATGGTCTCATATTCCTGCGGCGCGTTTGCCTTCTCCAGGAAGATCTCTACCGGCATGAAGCTGCAATAACGCTGCAGCACTTCCCGCATGCGGTATTCATTTGCAAACTCCAGGCTGTCCTCATTGAGGTGGAGGGTGATTGTCGTTCCGGTCTCTTCCCTGCTCCCGTCCTTCATGGTATAGGTCGAAGATCCATCGCATTCCCAGTGAACCGGCGATGCGCCTTCCCTGTAGCTGAGCGTGTCAATCTCAACATCCTCGGCTACCATGAATACCGAATAGAATCCCAGTCCGAAATGACCGATGATATCATCCTTGTTTGCCTTGTCCTTGTACTTTTCAAAAAACGCGGTCGCGCCGGAAAACGCGATCTGTGTGATGTACTCTTCCACCTCGTCCGCCGTCATACCCAGACCGGTATCGATGAACTTCACTGTCTTCGCATCCGGGTCCACAACCACGTGGATGGAATCCCTGTGATCATCCGGATACTGGTATTCTCCCATAATCTCCAGCTTATGGAGCTTGGAGATCGCGTCACATGCGTTGGAAATCACCTCACGCACGAAGATGTCATGATCCGAGTACAACCATTTCTTAATGATCGGCAGCATATTATCGCTGTTGATCGAAAGAATCCCCTGTTTCTGTGTCATTTGTCTGTCACTCCTTTTCTTTTCTTCTCAGGATGCGTTCCCGCTTCCCCTGCGCAGCCTCAAAGATGTCAGGCTGTCATTCTTCTGCATAGAACGATCTTCCTATATCATAGGACGAATCGCGGAGAAAGTCAATAGCACTCAGCTGCTGTGAGTGCTAATAGTTTTTTATGGGTTACCGTCCACTCCCCACCGTCCGGGCCTGCAGCTTTTTATTTGGTAATTATTCAGCACCTCCTGGAATTGCTCATGATCCAGTCAGATAAGCTTGCTTATCTGACGGATCTGAGCGGTTCCA
>CACXFW010000303.1 GCA_902767065.1 uncultured Lachnospiraceae bacterium
AACCCCATCGTCTTTGCGATTCCATGCATGACTTTCACTCCAAGCTCCTGTCCACCTATTACAAGGATCTTTCCATGTCTTCCAAGCAGGCCATGTCCTGAACGATCTATATTCTCCGCCTCAGAAAGATTTATTTCCTTCGCTTCAGTCCCGGTAAACTCCCGCATCTGAAGGATCGCTCTTTTGTATTCTGCATTCTTTTCCTGCAATTCCTGAATTCTCGCTTTGCTCTCACTGCTCACCTTCTGTAATTCAGCTACGAGCTCATCCATGTATTTCTGCATCCCCTCCATTTTCTCCAGAAGGAGGCCTACTGTTATTTCTTCTTCAAATTTCGTCATTCCTGTGTCAGCGGCCGAGGTTTCAATGCATTCCTCATCACCACCTGAAATGGTCCCGGCACAACGCTCGTCCGTATCACGGTCATCAACATGAAACCCTGCCAAAGCCAGTTTCTCAGCAATCACAGGTACTTCATCATGCTGATTCAAACAGTCAAACAGATACTTCTGCTCATCTTCAATATGCTTTACACTGCGGCTTTGGATTTTTGCGGCGTACTTCCTGCTGAATGATTCTGTTTTCTGCTCTGCAATGTTCCGGCTGATTCCGAAAAACCTCCTGGCACTTTCTGACAGTGTCTCAACTGTTCCCGTAAAATGCCCGGTGAACCCTTCTGCGCCTTTCAACAGGGATACCAGTATCGGGCTTCCATAACAGTCTGTAAATCCCGTGTCCAGCCATACATATACGCATTTCTCCATCTGCTGCATAGAGCTGTTCAGATTACTGTCCAGATAGAACCTGGTGTTTGTTTCCCGGCTAATAAACTTTTTTACTATATCGAGGCTGTCCAGCCGCTTCCCTGATAATCCTCTTATTTCGAAGAGGACGCGCTCGGCATCATCAATCTCCATGCCGCGGTCAATAACCATCTTTGTCATACTGCTCTTCCTCCCTCATTTCCACTTATCCCGTTATGGTCATACTCAGATCTTCTTTCCCATACTCTGCCTCAGTTCTGTCCTGATCCCTTGCGCCTCAGGATCAATCCCTGTTGATGATAAGATCATACCTCTCATGTTTAAACGAATAAACATACGATCCGGCGAATTGGACACCCCTATTTCCTCCGGTACCGCAAAATAGACTGCTTCTGGTACGAAACCCAGCTCTCATTCATATGGAACATATGCTGTACAGTGGCTATAATGGGGATAGAGAGAATTCGAAAGGAGTATCAGCCATGGGAAGAGCGTCAGTAAAAACCGATAAAAACATCTATCATCTGGCAAGAGAAGCACTGAACCTCACCCGCGCAGCGGCGAGTGAGAAGATGGGTTTCATTTCAGAAAGCCGTATTGAAAAGATCGAGTATGAGAAAACGCTGCCTCAGCCGGAAGATGTGCTTGCCATGTCAAAAGCTTATAAGAACCCCGGCCTATGCAACTATTACTGCTCACGGGAATGCCCGATCGGCCAGGAATACATACCTGAAGTAAAAGAAAAGAGCCTGTCCCAGATTGTCTTAGAACTTTTGTCCTCCCTGAACACCCTGTCCAAAGAAAAAGAGCGGCTGATTGACATCTCTGTCGACGGGAAGATCACGGATGATGAACTGCAGGACTTTGCCCGGATCCGCAGTGAGCTGGCATCAATCTCCATGACGGTAGATGCCCTGCAGCTATGGATCAATAACACCATCGCTTCAGGAAACCTGGACAAGGAAAAGCTGGACTCCTTCACCTCAGCACTGTGATGTCCATTGCAGCGTATGACTGTTTGTATTTCACAGCATTGTGCGAATTAGAAGGCTCTATTTTGCGTACCACGGTGTTTTAACAGGAGCTGTTCTCTGGTAATGTTTCTCTTACAGGAGGAACACATCCATGGACATACTGACGCGTTTACAAACCTGCCGCCTGCTTTTGGAAATGGAATCCCATCCGGAATATAGCAAAAGAATCTGGCTCATAGACACATCGTACTACACATCAAAAGAAAAGCCCGCTGTTATCACAGAAGCGAAAACCACATTACCAGGTTTTAGTGCCGGCCAGCACTCTGACTGACCGGCATTATTTAGTTTCTGAAACAGTGTCAATTCATAAGGCTTTTGCCTGTGCCAATAATATGTCTTTCAGACCATTTCATTCTCCGCAATCTTTCGGAACAGTTCGCGTACTGCGTACCAGCCCGGCTCGCTCTTTGGATGTGTCGCATACAGATCCCTGACACGGCTCACGCCGCAGTCTCTCAACCTGTCTTCCGCATAATGAGAAAGATGGAATTCTCCGATCTCCTTCTCCCACAGGATTCGTGGAAGGCGCAGAACGATCCTTATTCCATCGTTTCCCGTCTCTTTACCCACAGAGCATTCTTCCTGCGGCATATTCCCACCGGATGCCGGTATCCCTTTCCGTCCGAGCTCTTCCAGCTTTTCTTTGATCTCCGCCTCGCTTCTGGCTCCCAGGTTGCGGATCCTTCGCAGGCCGTTCCCGTCCTCATCGATCAAATCCAGAATATCCCCGACTGTATTGCAGCCTCCTCGTTTTAGGCTGTTAAATGACCTGACGGACAGTTCCAGATCCTCAATCTTTATATTCCGCCAGTCAGGCCTGCTGCTGTTTTTCGCATTCCCCGGAGTCTGTCTCCAGATGTTCATGTTCCTGATGTCGTACTTCATAATCGACGCCCCTCTCCATATCCTTGTAGGTGGTGACGAGGAACTGCCAGTTCAGCCTGCGCACGCCCTGTACGGAGCGGTGTAGGTGACGGGCATACGTTCCCAGTGTCTCACTGTTCGGGGCAACGCCGACCGCATGAATATGACACTCTCCGGAAGTCGAGTAGATCTTCTGGATCATTGCTCCGGCAGACAGCCTCGCAACAACTTCATCAAAGCTTTGCGGCTCCGTCTCAATGTCAAGTGTGAAGCGGATGCCTCCCGGCACCGCGCCCGGATCAATGACAGCAGCGTATCCACGGATAATCCCGCTTTTCTCCAGCTGTTCTATCCGGGTCTTCACCGCCACCCTGGATTTCCCGACAATCTCTCCAATCTCGGAGTAAGACATCCTCGCATTCTTGCAGAGCAGTTCCACAATCCGGTTGTCTACTTCATCCAGTCCCGGTATCTCCATCGCATCTCCTTTCGGCAT
>CACXFW010000304.1 GCA_902767065.1 uncultured Lachnospiraceae bacterium
CTCCTGCATCTTCGCAATCATCGGCTCGAAGGCTTTCATTGCCGCCGGGATCTTCTTCAGATCCATGAAGATCGTATCCGGCGTAACCGCTTCCATGATATCTTCCTTTGTCCCATTCACCACAAGGCCGGCGGAAAAGACGATGTCCCGGCTGCTTCTGCCGATCTGAATGTGATACGAACCGCTCTTGACGAACCAGTCGTTCAGCTTGATGTTCCAGTAGGAAAATGCCCTTGCGCCGAGCTCAAACGTGACGGTCTTTGTTTCTCCCGGCTCCAGGAAGACCTTCTCGAATCCCTTCAGCTCACGCACAGGCCGGAACACGTCGGACTCCGGGGCGCCGATGTACAGCTGCACGACCTCCGCCCCGGCCCGCTCGCCGGTGTTGGTCACATCCACACTCACCGTTACCGTCTCCTGATCCGAGATGATCCCCTTGTCCAGGAGCAGGTTGCTGTAGGAAAATGTAGTATAGCTCAGGCCATGTCCGAAGGGGAAGCACACGTTCATTTTCTTGCGGTCATAATATCGATATCCGACGAAGATTCCTTCGGTGTACACCGCCGTGTTCCCTTCCCCGCAGTAGGACAGCCATGACGGATTGTCTTCCAGGTGAATCGGAAAAGACTCCGGCAGACGTCCGCTCGGGTTCGTCTCACCCCACAGGACTGCCTTCGTCGCCGCGCCGACCGCCTGACCGCCGAGGTAGGCCTCGATCACGCCCTTCACATCGTCAATCCACGGCATTTCCACCGGTGAACCGTTATACAGCACGACGATCGTGTTGGGGTTGACGGCGGCAACCCGGCTGATCAGCTCGTCCTGGCAGCGCGGAAGACGCATGTGGCTGCGGTCATATCCTTCGCTTTCAAAGGAATCCGGAAGGCCTGCGATAATCACGGCTTTTTCC
Source organism: uncultured Lachnospiraceae bacterium (assembly GCA_902767065.1). GTDB lineage: Bacteria > Bacillota > Clostridia > Lachnospirales > Lachnospiraceae > Porcincola. The sequence continues at coordinate 911 of CACXFW010000304.1, forward strand.
GCGGACGAGGCAGCGCGCAGCGCGTCGCGGATCATGTCCTCGTCCGGCTCTTCCGTATCCGTTCCATATCCTTCCGCGAACCTGATCCTGTCATTTTCCCCAATGGCATCCATCAGACTCTCTACCCTGAAGCTGTTGATGTGAGAGCTTCCGCCGCCCTGGTAGCGCGGAGCGCGCGCGAACTGCCCGATGACGGCGACGGTCTCATACCTGCTGAGCGGAAGGACGCCGTCTGCATTTTTCAGAAGCACCATGCACTGCGACGCGATGTCGCCGGCAAGGGCATGCTGCGCTTCCATATCCCATGCGGTGTCAGATTGACGATTCGATATATATCGATCTACAATCCGGAGAATCCGCTCCACGGCCAGATCGACATCCGCCTCATCCAGAATCCCCGCACGCACCGCTCGGACAATCCGTCTGTCATTTGTCCCGGAGGAGGAAGGCATCTCCAGATCAAGGCCGGCGTGGACGCCCTTCACGCGGTCGCTGACAGCGCCCCAGTCGCTCATCACATAGCCGTCGAAGCCCCACTCGTCACGGAGCACCTCGGTCAGGAGCCAGTGGTTCTGGGACGCGAATTCTCCGTTCAGCTTGTTGTAGGAGCACATGATCGTCCAGGGTTTCGCTTTCTTCACCACGGTCTCAAATGCCGCGAGGTAGATTTCGCGCAGTGTACGTTCGTCGATCACGCTGTCGGAGGACATCCGCCTGTGTTCCTGGGAATTCGCGGCAAAGTGCTTCACGCTGGTTCCGACATTCCTGCTCTGGACGCCCTGGACAAATGCGGCAGACAGTTCGCCTGCGAGGTAGGGATCTTCGCTGAAGTATTCGAAGTTGCGTCCGCACAGCGGCGAACGTTTGATGTTGATTGCGGGGCCGAGGATAACGCTGACATTTTCATGCTGGCATGCGTCGCCGATCGCTTCCCCGGCTTTCTTCAGAAGAGTTCTGTCGAAGCTGGCTGCCGTCGCGCACGCCGCGGGAAAGCAGACAGCTTTTATGCTTTCATTGACACCCAGATGGTCTGCCTCCTCGTCCTGCTTACGCAGGCCGTGGGGCCCGTCTGACACCATTGTGCGGGGGATCTTGAGGCGCTCAACTGCCTTGGTATGCCAGAAGTCGTCTCCTGACAGAAGGGATGCCTTCTCCTCGAGTGTCATTTCTGCTATGAGTTCTTTAATGTTCATTCTTGCTCCTTTTTCGGTGGCCTGCGGCTGTAGCTATTGGCTGTAGCTGCAGCTTGCCGCTGTAGCTATTGGCTGTTGCTGTAGCTTGTCGCTTGTCACTTGCAGATTGCAGCCGGCACAGATGCTGCCTCTCTGCCGGCTTCGCCATGAGAATGATCCGGAACGGTTGGCCCCGGTGCAAAAGGTACGTCAGGATGTATGAGAAAGAGCAATTGATCTGTGGGCCTGATTGCCGCACCCCGCTGCAGTATGGCGGAGGATTCTCACCCGACCGTGCTCAGATCCCATGGCTCGTGAATCTTCGGCACATCACTGATCAGCCGCTTCGTATACTCCGCCTTCGGGGACAGGATGACCTCGTCCGCGCTGCCGTGCTCGACAAACCTGCCATGCTCCATGATATAGACCGTGTCCGAGATATAGTAGGCCAGTCCGATGTCATGGGTAATGAAAATGACTGTCATGCCGATCTCATCGCGCAGGTTCAGGAGCATGTCCAGAATCGTTGCCCGGGAACACGCGTCGATCATGGAGGTCGGCTCGTCCGCGAGAAGGATGCGCGGCTTCAGGAGGAAGATCCGCGCGATCATCAGCCTCTGCATCTGCCCGCCGGACAGTTCAAAGGGATATTTGTTCGTCAGCTCCTCAAACTTCAGATTCACGAAGCCGCAGGCCTGCGTCATCAGCTCTGTTTTCTTCTCCTTCGGCAGGTCCTTTCCTCCTGTCATCCGGATGCAGTCCAGCAGGACATCATCTATTTTATGAAATACATTGAAGGATGAAAAGGGATCCTGAAAGATTGCCTGGATATTTCTCCAGTACTGCTTCTTCTTTGCGCGGGAGGAAATATCCCTTGGTTTTCCTTCGAACAGGATCTCACCGCCGGACGGCGCAAGCAGTCCGAGGAGCATGCGGGAGAGAGTTGTCTTCCCGCTGCCGCTCTCGCCGACAATGCTGACAAGCTCGCCCCTGCGGAATTCAAAGTCCACGTGGTCGACGGCGGTCATCTGCCGTTTCCCGGTCCCAAAGGTCCGCGTCAGTCCTTTGCCGCTCAGGCAGAGGGGATTCGCAGAGATATCCCTCCTGCGGTCGAGTGTAACGGTTCTTCTCTCTTTCTCCTCCGGGACGTCCATCTTTCCCGAATCTCCGGCGCTCATTCCTTCCGCTTCGGCATTTCTCATACCGGAATCTCCGGCGCTCGTCCCACCTGCTGCGGCATTTCTCATACCGGAATCTCCGGTGCTCATTTCTTCCGCTTCGGCATTTCTCATACCGGAATCTCCGATGTTCCTTCCTTCCGCGTCCGGACCATTCCAGGAGGATGCCTGTTTCTTTTCCTCATTCGTCTTCACGTGCATACACCTCCTTCAGATGCTCCACCGATTGCGCGCAGCGGTAAGAACGCCCCGGAGCGAAATCGCTGATCGGGTAAGCGTTGTACTGGCACTGCGGCATCGCGTACCGGCAGCGGGGCGCGAAACGGCAGCCCGCGGGCGGTTTCTTCAGGTTGGGCGGAGTGCCCGGAATCGCGATCAGCTTATTTGCCCTGGTGCCGTCCTCCGGTACGAGGATCGAGCGCATCAGGCCTCTCGAATAAGGATGTACCGGATCAAAGACCATTTCCTTCGAGCTGCCTCGCTCCACGATCTGGCCCGCGTACATTACCATGATGTCGTCCGTGACATTATACAGGAGCGGAAGCTCGTGGGTGATGAAAATCATGGACTTGATAAAGCCCTTTTCCATCATTTCCTTCAGCATCCGGATGACAACCTTCTGGCTGGTCACGTCCAGCGCGGAACTGGGTTCGTCCGCAATCAGGACCTTCGGCGAGAGAATCGTGGATACCGCGATGACCACTCTCTGCTTCATGCCTCCGGACAGCTCAACCGCGTGCTTGTCCAGCGCTTCCTGCGGCAGGTGCACTTCCTCAAAGCGCTTCCTCGCCATGTCCCGGATGTCCTGCCTGCTGCGCCCGGGATCGTGCGCCCGTACCACGTCTTCGATAAATGCGCTGATCTTCCGCGTCGGATTGAGCGCATTCATCGCAGCCTGCGGGATATAGGCGATATCCGTACCGAGCACATTTTTCCTGACATCATCCGGCTTCATGCCGGAGATGTTCTTCCCGTCCACGATGATGTCGCCGCTCATATAGTGCAGCGGCGGGAAATAATACCCCATCAGGCTCAGCGCGAGCGTTGATTTCCCGCAGCCGCTCTCCCCGGCGATGCCGAGACTTTTGCCCTCTTCGATCTTGAGCGATACATGGTCTACCGCGTATACGTCTTCACGGAACCTGGTCACATATTTTGTCGTCAGTTCCCTGACCTCCAGCATTGTTTTCGCCATGTCCGCCTCCTTAATCCC
>CACXFW010000305.1 GCA_902767065.1 uncultured Lachnospiraceae bacterium
AAGGTACTTCCAGGGAATATGCTCCGATCGAATTCCCTGCCGTGGCCGATTTTAATGTTGTTTCGGCGCTGGTTGAAGCAGCGAAGGAAGACGGAACGCCGTGGCATGTCGGTGTGCGTATCGTTTATCCGTGCGGTTCATAACAGCTCAAGGACGATCCCCTGCCAGCCCGCCAGAAACAACCGCCCGTTTTCCATCCTGCATCCTTCTGCCGTATTCAGAAGCACCTGGCACCGGAACGGAAGCAGGACGGACTCCTCCTCCGGTTTCAGATTTGCAAGAACAAGCAAATGGCGCTCCCCCTTGCGGTGATAGGCCAGCAGGCTGCCCCGGTCTTCCCAGGCGGGTTCAAAATCACCCCAGGCAAAGGTGCCAAAATATTTCGGTTCTTTCCGAAGGGAGGCCATTGCCCGGTAGAAGTTCAGAAGGGAATCCGGCCTTTCCTCCTGTTCGCGGACATTGATCCTTGTATACCCCGGATTCACCGGCAGCCACGGCATTCCGGTGGTGAACCCGGCATTTTCCGTCTCGTCCCACTGCACGGGCGTTCTGGCATTGTCCCTGGACAGCCCCGCAGAGATCTCCAGCGCCTGATCTTCTCCCAGCCCCGCCGCCAGCGATACCCGGTATTCGTCGATCGCAGTGACGTCGTCGAACTCCGCTGCGGATCGGAAGGGATAGTTTTCCATGCCGATCTCCTGCCCCTGATAGATAAAGGGGATCCCGCGCAGCATGAAATACGCCAGCGCCAGGCATTTCTTTCCGGCCTCCGTCCGGCCCTCCGGCGGAAGATACCGGTTGGCGGCACGGGGCCTGTCATGGTTTTCGATGACGTTGGAGAGATACCTGCGCTTCCCTGCGCGGCGCTGGGCGTCCATGACGCATTGCTTGTAGTCCTCGGTGGTGATCCGGTCCCAGGAATACCACCCCAGCCTTTTCATCCCGAACGTGATATGGGAGAAGTCGAACATCGAAGAAAAGTATCCGTCCTCCCCGATCATGAGCGGCAGTTCATTTTCCTGATCGTTGAAGACTTCTCCGATGGTGAAGGCCTGGGCCGGCACGAATACGCAGTCCCGCATCTCCCGCAGAAAGACGCCGAGCCCTTCGACGCTTTCGGCGCTTCTGCCGAGATAGCAAAGTCCGTCCTCCCTGTCCGCCGGTTCGTCCGCGAACGGGAGCTCCTTTTTTATGTAGGTGACGGCGTCGATCCGAAACCCGGCGATCCCGCGGTCCAGCCACCATGCGGCATTTCGGTATATGTTTTCTCTGACCTCCGGGTTTTCCCAATTCAGGTCCGGCTGTTTTTTATGGAAGGTATGCAGATACACTTTATCAGGATGCCCCGGCAGCGGTTCCCATACGGAGCCGCCGAATACCGATCTGTGATTGCAGGGCAGCTTCCCAGAGGGAGCTATGTCCTCAATATAGAAATACCTTCCGCAGCGCCCCTCCGGGTCCATGCAGGCTTTTCGGAACCACGCATGCTCATCCGAGCAGTGGTTTGCCACCAAGTCCAGGAGTATGCGCATCCCTCTTTTCCCCGCTTCGGCGATCAGCTCATCCATATCCGAAAGCGTTCCGTACCGCGGGTCGATATCGTAATAATCGGAAATATCATATCCATGATCCGCCCAAGGAGAGGGATAGCAAGGAGAGAGCCACAGGATATCCACGCCCAGATCTTTCAGGTAATCCAGTCTGGAAATCACACCGCGGAGATCTCCGATCCCGTCCCCGTTTGAATCGGAAAAACTCTTCAGATAGATTTGGTAAGCGATCCTGCCGTACCACCAGGCGCTCTTCCGTTCCGTTGTGTTTCGATCCATTTCCGTTTCCCTAGATCTTCATGATCAGCGTATTGATCCCGGCGCTGTTATAGTAGTCGATCTGCCGGGCCAGTCCCGCCGTAAGCCGTATGCCGATATTCTTTTCGGGCGTCTCCGGATGAAACAGCTCTATGCGCTTTCGCGGATCAAATTCGGGGCAGTTGTCCCGAATGCGGATGGTCAGTTCATTCTGCGCGACGATGCGCACATCCACTTGGGGGGGGTTCCCGTGGCGCGCTCCGTGCTGGAGCGTATTCGTGGCCATCTCCTCCACACAGACCCCGGCAAAAAACGAGGTTCGCTGCCCGATTCCTCTCTCCTTGCAGAAGTCGATGACCGATGCGGAAACGCCGGTCACATCCTCCATGCTTTTTACGGTGTATTCCCTGTATTCATCCGGAGCGGCGCCAAAGCTGTCAGACAGATTCAAAACCGTGGAAGGGCTGAGATCGATCTTCTTTTTCATGCTCCACGCATAGCACAGCATCACTGCGACGCACAGGATATCGACCCATGTGTTGGCAAGCCAGGCGGCATTGGTTCCGAACCGCGGCACGGTGAGGGCGACCGTCATCCCGATCAGGGAGGTCTCGCCCACCGACAGGATGTTGACAAGCATCATCTTCCCCTGGGCGTTACTGGAATTAAGCAGGCAGCTCAGGAAGATATTGACCGGATAGAACAGGAATCCCAGAAGAAACATCTGTTTTCCCATTTCCCACGCCGCCGTGCCGGACTGGAAGAAAAGGCTGGAAAGGAACGGGGAGCAAAGCATGATCGCCGCCACAATGATGATAAAGCAGGTCTCGCCGATCCGCAGGGCGATCCGGAACAGCCCGACAAAGCTGCCGCGATCCTTCTCTCCGTAATACAGACCGGAAAGGGACAGATAGGCGCTTCCGAACCCGCCGGAGACGATGCCCAGGATGGCGCATACAGAGCCGAGAACATTCACGACCGCCACGCCGTCCGCGCCCGCATATCCGGACAGGGTATAGTTGAACAGAGTGTTTTTGACAAGCAGGCCCAACGTAAACATCAGCGAAGGGATCCCTCGCGCCGCCGCCTGTCTTACCGGCTTCCACTCCAGGCGGGCCCTGGTAAAATGAAGGGTCTTGTCCTTTTTGCAAAAACCCGGCAGCAGAATAATAAGCGCCAGCAGGCTGCTGAACGTGGTGGCAAGACCGATGCCGAGCGTACCCATGCCTGCCATGAGCAGGTCCCCCGCCGCGTTTCCCAGTGCCATGGCGCCTGCGCTCAGATAGGAACGGCGCATATCGTTGTTGAAGGCGACAAGCGCCATGAGCATCGCGCAAAGAGCCTGCGCGGGAACTCCCGGCATATATCCGAGGATATAGTCGCTGAGCATCCCATGGACCGCCCCCTTTGCGCCAAGCAGCGCCGCAAGGCTGTCTCTGAACCCGATGCAGACAATGGCAAACACGGCGGACAGGATGCCGAGAAAGAAAAACACACTGATAAACAGCGAGTGGATCTGATCCTTTTTGCCGGCGCCGATGTAATTTCCGCAAAGGACCTGAACGCCGAGCACGATCATGTTATAGAAGCCCACCGCCGTTGCCACGGGGGAGAAATATCCCATCGCCGCCAGGGCATCCGTTCCCAGAAGACGGCTGACGATGACATTGTCTATGAAACAGCACAGGCTCGACGCCATCATGACGAACATGTTGACGATCATCATTTTGACAAACGCGCTACGGATCAGCTCTTTATTTAATTGCATAAGACACCATCCTTTTCCGTATTTGCGTTTCCCTGTCCCGGATGCGCAGGATCAGCACGTTCATGCCCAGGATGTTCTGACAGCGGGGATCCGGGGCGTTTTCCGCATTGCCGCCCAGGCCGCAGGACCCCTTTGCCAAAATCAACACCCTGCCCTTTGATAAAAAAGAAAATCCCCGTGTACCCAGGCGGCGTTCAAGCGCATCGCGCCAATGCCGCTATGTCCAAGCTTGACAAGGATTTCCCTACAAAACAAAGAATACCATCAGGCTGGGTATAAATCAAGATGCGGAAACCCTCTGACCGCTTTGACGGCTTGCAGCATACAAGACAGACGCATCTTGCGGTACAATAAGTATTCCATCAGTCAAGTCCGAATTTGTGTGTAAATACCTTTAGGTAGGTTGATCGATGTGCCGCGATTTTTCCCAGACGGAGTGAGGGGCGTAGCCCCGAGCGGAGGCTGGGAAAAATCGGCCGGCGTCATCATGGGGATGCAACGCATCCCTTGCCTCACTCAGAGCGCAGATGGCTGGCGTTGTCAAGGCCGCCGCAGGCGAGGCTCAAGCCGGTGCCTTGACTGCGGCAGACAGCTGTGCTACCTTACGCAGCCCGTAGCTGCTGCTGTTCCCCTGCGATGACGATGAGTTTGGCAGGTACATCGGATTTCATGAGAGCAGCCAGAGAGTCCTTGCTGAAGATTGCCCTCCCAGCCTGCATAGCTTCATGAAGCTCTATGAGCACCGAGCCCATGAGCCGAAGCAGGGAATCGTCATTGGGGAATATGCCAATCACTTTGGACCGCCGCTTCAGTTCCTTGTTCAGCCTTTCAATGTGATTGGATGTGCGGTAATAGCGTCTCAGGCCAGCGGGGAGCAGCATAACAGTCATGGCGCTCTCAAAGCCTTCATCCAGGCAAGACACAGCGGATTCTGCAACATCACGGTACTCTTCAATAATTCGATCTCGGATTTTTCGAGCCTCGGCAATGCTCTTACAGTTGAACATCTCCTGTAGCTCCGCCCGGAGACCAGCCTGATATTTCTTCGGCGCCTTATCCGTGATATTGCGGCTGAAATGGAACTGACACCGCTGCCACGGAACGGTTGGAAAGACTTTGCCGATGGCGTTCAAAATGCCTTCATGCGCATCTGAAGTAATCATGAGAACGCCTGTCAGCCCACGCTTTTTCAGCCCCAGGAGGAAATCCGTCCAGGTAGCAGCAGACTCGTTAGCATAAACTCCGAAACCCAGGATGAGATGAGATATAACTCCTGTAAGTATTATTAATATCAGTCTTACTCATTAGAGGTGCCGATTTGGGGACTTCTTGAAGTGCCGGTTTGGACACCTCTAGAAGTGTCGATTCGGGGACTTCTGGAAGTGCCCGTTCGGATACTTCTGAACCAACGAATCCATGCTGCACTGTATAGTCCGCTTCATATGATTCTTTAGCAGACAGGGCTGTTTCTGCTGCATCTGTCAGTCTGGCCAGCCCCTGTTGTACAGGTTCTGCCGGTTTCTGAAGTGCCATTTCTGATATTTCTGCTTCGTTCATCCCGGATTCCTGTGATTCCGATCTGGATATTTCTGATCCTGTCAGATCTGTTCCCTGTGGTGCCCCTTCGGATACTTCTGATTCTTTCGAGTCCATCCCTTGGTGTTCCCGTTCGGGTACTTCTGTCTGTGCTGACGAAGATGCCGCCAGTTCCTGCACATCTGAATACACCTGCTCCGCCGACTCTTTCTTGTTGCTGTCGATGCCGGTCATGAAGCTTTTGACATAGAGCAGACTGGGCAGACCCTGACCGCGGCGTTTCTTTTCCAGAAGTCCGAATTCGACCAGCTCTGCGATCACTTCCATTGCCTTCTTCTTTCCGATCCCGAGGTCTTCCTGTGCTTCGGTCACCGGGTAAACGATATAAACGCGATTCTCTTCGTCAAACCATCCGTTCTTGGAGGACAGGGACATCCTGTCCAGAAGTACCGAATAGAGTAATTTTGCATATGCGGACAGGCCGGCGAAGACCGGATCCTTGATCATTACACGCGGGATCCGGATAAAGCTGAATTGATCCGCCTGTGATCCGTAGTAGTAATCAAACCTCATTCGTTTCCTTTTCCTCCTGATTCAT
>CACXFW010000306.1 GCA_902767065.1 uncultured Lachnospiraceae bacterium
CATATCATAATCAAAGGGGAGCTGATCCGGCTGTAAGGGCGGCCGGACCAGTGTGAAACATTAGTAAGGGGCAGCAGATGAACAGGGGAAATCTGGCGGAGGATCCGAAATCGGGTCTGCCGTCATCAAGCCGTTATTCCCGTGACGGGGGAGAGAAGAATTCTCTCCTGTATGTTGACGGCAGTGCGGTCAGGAAAGAGCGCAGGTCAGGGAATCAGGGCAGCACAGTTAAGGGTAATCATAATTCAGGAAAGAAGAGGAGCGTCGGACGCTATTCTGCAGACAGCCATATGGACAGGCTGGCGGTGGGAAGCGACGGACGCTTATTTCAGGTTAAGGAAAAGGGTTCCCCTTCCATCTCTGAACAGCATTCTCAGAATCTAAAATCCTCCAAAGACAAGCCATCGAAAGACAGGCTCTCTGAAAAGAAGCCATTGAAAGAGAAGTCATCTGAAGAGAAGACGTTTGAAAAGAAGGCATTTGAAGAGAAGCCATCTGAAGAGAAGACGTTTAAAAAGAAGGCACCTGAACAGGCTTCTTCCAGGCAGAGTACGTCCGGATACGGGCCGGTGGAACATCGTCCCGCAATTTCGCAGAGTGTTCTTTCTGCTGATGGTGACGCTGACAGCGATGCTTATGGTGACAGCCATGCTTACGCTGACGGCGATGCACACGGCGGAGCTGACGGCGATGCACATGGCAGAGCTGAAGGCAATGCATACGGTGCTGCTCCTGGCGGAGCTGACGGCAACGCTCCTGGCGGTGCTGAAGGTGATGCCGGAGGGATCGTCCCGGCAAAGTCGGAGCGCAGCTATCTGACACAGGGGAATCCTCTGCTGGCAGGTTCCCGGAAGGGGAAGAGCTTTTTTAATCGTATCCGTGTACCGCTTATTGCGGCAGCGGCAGCTGCTGCCCTGACCGGTTATGGATTCACCGCATGGCATTACACAAACAGGTTCTATCCGGGGACGGTGTTCTTCGGAATCCCGGCTGCGGAGATGTCCGTGTATGACGTCAAAGCAGCGGTTAAGGCAAAGGTCGACTCCTACAGCCTGGATCTGGTTGCGAGAAAACCGCTTACAGGGACCGGAAGCGGAAACGCAGCGGCTTCTGACAATGTGATCACTGCTGAAGACGTTGCGATGGTCTACCGGGATAACGGTGAGATCGACAGCGCAATGAAAAATCAGAAAGTATGGGCGTGGCCGGTCATGATGCTTGCGCAGATGTTCGGAGAGGGGGATTCTGCGCTTGAGACGACCTATGACGACAGCCTTGTAACCGACGCGGTCGCAGGCCTTGCGTGCATGCAGAAGGAGAACATGATTGCGCCTGAGAATGCGAAGGTCATTCTGACAGATGACGGAGCAAGCGTACAGACGGAGATCTACGGCACAACCCTGGACCGGGAGAAGACGGAGGAAGCGGTCAGGACGGCTCTGAATACGGGATCGACACAGATCGATCTGGACGACCTTGGGCTTTATAAGAATCCAAAGGTTTACAGCAGTGACCTCAGCCTGATGTCTGATGCAATGGCGCTGAATAAGATCCTTGGCGCGAAGGTTCTTCTCAGGTTCGGGAACCGGACAGAGGTGATTAACTCGGAAGTGATATCGAAGATGCTCGATAAGAGGGGATCTTCCTATGAACTGAATGAGGAGAAGCTCCGTTCCTATGTGGGAGGCCTTGCTGACAAATATGATACCCTCCAGAAGGAACGTCTTTTCTACACCAGCATCGGAACAAAGATTACCCTGGAGGAGGGCAGGGGGGACTACGGCTGGCAGCTGGACCAGGACGCCACATATGAAAAGCTCCTGGAGGCAATCCGGGATCAGAAGAAGACGACGATCGACCCGGTCTATACACAGGAAGCCTTCTGCAGGGACAAAAATGATATTGGTGAAACATATGTGGAGATCAGTCTTACCAATCAGACGCTGTGGTTCTATAAGTATGGAAAGCTGGTTGTAGAGACACCGGTCGTTACCGGGAATCCTTATGCCGGGCATGAAACTCCTTCGGGAGGAGTGTGGTCGCTCAAGGGAAGAATGCGCAACCAGACACTGAGCGGACAGGGATACAACTCGCCGGTTGATTACTGGATGCCGTTTAACGGAGGCGTCGGGATTCATGATATGCAGAGCAGGGCATGGTTTGGCGGGAGCATTTATCTGGGGAGCGGTTCCCATGGATGTATCAATACGCCTCTGGCCGCGGTTAAGCTGATTTACGACCAGATCGAAGAAGGCGTTCCGGTGATCGTTTACAAGGATGAGTCAGAGGAAGCGTATTCCCAGGTCACAGGCCCGTTCGATGCCCAGTCGCTGAATGCGCAGATACAGGAGACGTATGGGACAGTCGAGGATGACGGAATCGGCTCGATCGTTGCCTGGTCAAGATCGCAGAGGGCGCAGGCACAGGCAGCTGCGGCAGCCGCGCAGGCCGCGTCCACAGGGGCAACAGCGTCCTGAGGATCTGTAAAAATAAACTTCGGAAGTTATTTCTGAACAGATCCTAAGATCCATATGTGATTTTCGGGATGGGTTTGAGATATGGATATAAGGGGAGAGCAGTATGAAAAACAATGGGCTTTATGCGGGGGGAGAAGCGTTCGACCGGATCTTCAAAGCGCTCGGAGATCCTCACCGGATACAGATTGTCGAGCTTCTGAGAGAAAGAGAGCTCAGCGCCGGTGAGATTCTGGACGGGGTTGATGTCGTTCAGTCCACCCTGTCCCATCATATGAAGACCTTGTCAGATTCCGGCGTGGTAAATGCTGTCCGCCGCGGGAAATGGACCTGGTATTCCCTGAACGAAGATGTTCTCTCAGATGCTGTCACATTTTTGCAGGAATATGCGAAGGGGACGAAACATAGGAAGGCGGAGGGCAGCGCGAAGCCTGACCGGGAAGCGAATGCCGGATCTTCATCCACCCCTGTAAGAAACCGGAGAAATGGAACCTCTTCCACGTTCTCCCACAGATGGGAAGAAAAGGCTTTCCCGCCGCGGGAATGGAACCGGCAGGAAAAGGAATCTTCCAGGACGCAGCGAAGCCGGCAGGAAACAGAATCTTCCAGGACGCAGCGAAGCCGGCAGGAAACAGAAGCCATAAAGGCGGAGCAAATCCGGCAGGAAACAGAAGCCATAAAGGCGGAGCGGAGCCGGAAGGAAGAGGAATCCATACAGGCGCAGCAAAGCCGGAAGGAAACAGAACCTTCACGGACGGAAAAGGGGCGGGAGAGAAAAGCTGCCTCCCCATCGGCGGCAGAAGACGCAGAGGGAACAAAAAAGAAGAAAGACAAGAAGAATAAGAAGGGAAAGAAGAAAAAGTAACCTGCTTTGAACAGTTCCTGCATTCTGAGGAATGATACAGTGGAATGATACAGTCTGCTTCCTGCTGTGACAGTCTTTTGAACCGACGACAGAGGAATGGCAGATTGCGAAAATCCGGGAAGAGCGGGTATAAGGTGTGCAGGGAGCCCAGGCGGATCGCCGGGCTCTTTGCCGTGTTCATGCTGTAAAGTACGCAGGTTATCATCCACGTTCCGCTGCACAGGGCGGCGGGGCAGGGAACTGTAACGTGTGAACGGGAAGCAGGGCTTGTGACAGGCACAGGGCTGGCCGGGGTGTGACTTTTATACTCGCGAACGAAATTCTTTTCCGTTTTGGACGATTTCACCGCGGTATATGCGGTTAAACTAAGCGCTTTCCGGCGCTGAC
>CACXFW010000307.1 GCA_902767065.1 uncultured Lachnospiraceae bacterium
GAAGGTGGACCTGACATTTGAAAGCAGCGCGGGATGTGTCAAAATCGCCGAAAACAGCGTGTCCACCGGATACAGTGAAGAGTTTGCGACAAAGATTCTTTCCAGCCAGGAGATTACCGCGATCATTGATATTCATGAAGGGGAGGAAAATGCAACCGCCTGGGGGTGTGATCTGACGCATGAGTATATCTCCATCAATGCGGATTACCGGTCGTGAGAAAGAACCAGGTTAGGTTCCACTGTCTGCGGAAACCAGACAGCACAAAGAGATGGATTTGCGTCGCCGAAGGCGACATATTACCGAAGCAAATCCATGCGCATCCGGCCGGAGGCGCTTATACTAGTTCACGTTAATGACTGCCGAAGGCAGACATGTTACGTGAACTGTATATACCGTGGTGAAGAATTCTATTCGGCAATAGATTTCGTTCGCGAGTATAGTCAACGGCAAATCAGGTTTGACGTTGACTATAGTTTCGACTACGGGACCTGAATCCGAACGGATCTTGTCAGAAATAGACTGTTGTTTATAGAGGAGTCACAATGGATCAGGAACTGAGTTCAAAAGAAATGGAATTATATCTGGACAAGGCGAGCGTGCTGATCGAGGCACTTCCTTACATCCAGCACTTTCAAGGCGCGACCATCATCGTCAAGTACGGGGGAAGCGCGATGGTTGAACATGAGCTGAAGAAAAGCGTGATCAAGGATGTCGCGCTTCTGAAGCTGATCGGATTCAGGCCGATTATCGTACACGGAGGCGGGAAGGAAATCACGAGATGGCTTGGAAAGATCGGGAAGAAGAGTGAGTTCGTGAACGGCTTCCGGGTGACGGACGATGAGACCATGTATGTGGCGGAGATGGTCCTCAACCGCATTAACAAGGGCCTTGTGTCCATGATGGAGAAGGTCGGGGTAAAGGCGTGCGGCGTTTCCGGCAAGGACGGTACGATCCTCCGCGTCGCGAGGAAGCGCCCCGGCGGAGAGGATATCGGATTCGTGGGAGAGGTACAGGAGGTGGATACCACCCTGCTCAATACGCTGCTGGATTCCGGGTTTGTTCCGGTGATCTGTCCGGTCGGATCGGACAATGGGTACTATTCCTACAATGTGAACGCGGACGATGCAGCCTGCGCGATCGCGAAGGCAATGAAGGCGAAGAAGCTTGTCTTCCTTTCTGACATCAAGGGAGTTCTCGCGGATCCGGACGATCCGGATTCGCTGATCTCGGAGATGACGGTCGCGCAGGCAAAGCAGTTTATAGAATCCGGACATGCCGGCGGCGGCATGCTGCCGAAGCTGAACAGCTGTATCGATGCGATCGAGGCAGGCGTACAGAGGGTACATATCCTGGACGGACGCATTCCGCACTCTCAGCTTCTGGAATTCTTTACGAACAAAGGAATCGGAACCGCGATTATCGGGGATACGGAGCGAAGGTTCTATGAACAGAATCCGCAGGAAGCATAATGGATCCGCTGAACACCAGTTGTTTAAGATATGAAATCAGAGGGGGCTCTATATGTCAGTATCACAGAAGATCATCGATGAGACGGAGCAGTATGTGCTCCATACCTACAACCGGTTCCCTGTCGTGTTCGATCATGGAGAGGGAGTCCGCCTTTATGATGTGGACGGGAAGGAGTATCTGGACTTCGGCGCCGGGATCGCGGTCTTTGCGCTCGGATATGGGAACAAAGCCTACAACGATGCCCTGAAGGGCCAGATCGACGCTCTGATCCATACCTCGAATCTGTTTTATCACAGGCCGCTTCTGGATGCGTCAAAGAAGGTAATCCGCCATACTGGTCTTTCAAAGGTGTTCTTCACCAATTCCGGCGCGGAGGCGATTGAGGGCGCCATCAAGGCGGCGAGAAAGTACGCATATCTGAAGGACGGCTCCAATGACCATGAGATCATTGCGATGAACCAGTCCTTTCACGGAAGAACCATCGGAGCGCTGTCCGTCACCGGAAATGCGCATTATCAGGATCCGTTTAAGCCCCTGATGGGCGGCGTTAAGTTTGCGGACTTTAATGATTTTGAGAGTGTGAAGGCGGCTGTCACGGACAAGACCTGTGCGATCCTTCTGGAGACCGTTCAGGGAGAGGGTGGTATCCACCCGGCAGATCCTCAGTTCCTGTCCCAGGTCCGGAGAGTGTGTGATGAGAAGGACATCCTTCTGATCCTGGATGAGATCCAGTGCGGAATGGGAAGGTGCGGAACCTGGCTTGCCTGCGATCAGTACGGGATCCGCCCCGATATCCTGACGCTGGCCAAGGCACTCGGGTGCGGCGTACCTGTCGGTGCATTTGTCCTGAACGAAAAGGCTGCGGAGAAGTCCCTCATGCCGGGCGACCATGGTACGACCTATGGCGGGAATCCGTTCGCCTTAACGGCGGTGTCGGCGGTCTTTGACCTGTTTGAGAAGGAGAAGATCCTGGAGCATGTCAGGGAGCTTACGCCGTATCTGGAAATGCGTCTGGAGGAACTGGTCTCAAAGCATGATTTTCTGGCAAAGCGCCGCGGAATGGGCTTCATGCAGGGACTTGTCGTGGAAGGGCGGCCGGTGGGAGAGATCGTAAAGAGAGCGATTGAAGAGGGTCTGATCATCTTCTCGGCCGGCAGTGACGTGATCCGGCTGGTTCCGCCGCTGGTGATTACGAAAGAAGATATTGATGAGATGGTTGTGAGACTGGAGAGAGCTTTCTGAACGGATCCGGGGAAAGACAAAAGCTGTGAGGCAAAGGTTACTATTCACAGCCTGTCTGCCTATGAAGATGGATGCGTCATGCTTGCATGTAAGCA
>CACXFW010000308.1 GCA_902767065.1 uncultured Lachnospiraceae bacterium
CCCCTGGAACCGCTCAGATCCGTCAGATAAGCAAGCTTATCTGACTGGATCATGAGCAATTCCAGGAGGTGCTGAATAATTACCATAAACTATCGTTTACAGAGGAGAAGCATATGGCACAGCAAACGGTGAATTATAAATGCCCATCCTGCGGCGGGCCCTTGCACTTTGATTCTGATAAGGGGAAACTGAAGTGCGATTACTGCCTGTCCGTGTATTCCCCGAATGAGATCGCGAAGATGTACGGTGATCAGCAGGATCTGCACGCAGGAAAGCAGAAAGTTGAATTCGACGAGGAGTCGCAGGCAGATGTCCTGACCAGAAAAGAGGATGCGATCCAGGTCGGGGGGAAGTGGGATTCCTCGACGATCCCGGCGGACTGGGGCGAAGACTCCGCCAATATGGTCGCGTATTCCTGCCCCAGCTGCGGAGGCGAGATCCTGGCCGAAGCCACCACAGCGGCGACATCCTGCCCGTATTGTGGGAATCCGACCATCATTCCTGCCAAGCTGAGCGGTGCGATGCGCCCGCAGTACATCATTCCGTTCAAGCTGGATCAGAAGGCGGCGATGGAAGCTTACAAGAAGCACTGCAAGGGAAAGATCCTGCTTCCCAAAACATTTGCCGCAAACAGCACGGTCGAGAAGCTTCGCGGGATCTATGTTCCCTTCTGGCTGTTTGACAGCCATGTGAGCGGCGACTATTCGTTCCTCGGTGAGATCTCTTCCTCCCACCGGGAGGGAGACTACATCGTGACGAGGACCCGGCAGTTTTCCATCCGCAGGTCCCTGGAGCTTGGCTTCGAAATGATCCCTGCGGACGCATCCCGCAATATGCCGGATGACCTGATGGACAGCCTGGAGCCTTATGACTATTCGCAGATGCAGGTTTTCTCCACCTCCTATCTGCCGGGATATCTTGCGGACCGGAGCGATGTTTCGATTGAGGAAAGCTCCGAGCGCGCAAAAAACCGGGCGGTTGTGAGCGCGCAGAACATTGCGTTTATGGATGCGCGCAAGGGCCCTTATACCAGCGTGCTTCCCTACGGCAGCAGTGTTTCCTTTGAGAAGGGGCAGGTCCATTACGCCCTCCTGCCGGTGTACATCCTGAAGGTGGCCTGGAACGGCAATAACTATCTGTACGCCATGAACGGAGAGACAGGGAAGTTCGTCGGAGACCTTCCGGTGGATAAGGGACGGTTCTTCTTCCTGTTCGGCGGCACAGCCGGAGTATTGTTTATCGTGTTCTATCTGATCGTCCAGATGATTCTGGGATGGTTCTAAGGAGGGACGGTTATGAAGTATATCAGAAGATTCGGGATGGCTCTTGTGATGATTGCTGCGGTCCTTCTCCTTGGCGCAGGGATGGTGTATGCCTCGGAGGAAAGCGTCCTCGGAAAGTATGACGCCAAAGAGTGCTGGAACCAGGACGGGTCTTATCACTGCGAGGAGGATTACCTTATTCTGGATCAGGGCGGAAACGGAGAGATCCGGTTCAATGATTCCATTTATTCCGTGACATGGGAGCTGGATGGCAACACCCTGACGATCGAGGATGAAGAGGGAGAGTCTGATACCGGAACGTTAAAGGACGGCGTGATTGAGATCTCCTATGTCGGCTATGAATATATCTTTGCCAGGGAAGGGGCTTATACCGCAGCGTCTTCCCTGGATTCAGACCAGGCGCTGAGCACTCTTCCGGAGGAGGACGAAGAACAGGATTCTGCCGGATCGCCTTCGGATTCATCACAGAGCGCGGTTCCCCTTTCCTCCCTGAAGGAGGGGGATGAGCCTCTTGTCTTTGAAGCCACGGAACGGGAAAACGTCAGCGGCGCTTCCGGGCCCACGGAAGACAATTCCGTATGGAGGCTGGATTATATCGCGATGAACGGCGACGGAACCGGCGTGTTCCTGTTCAACAAGGCTGCTTTTTCGATCCGGTGGAAGCTGGATGGAGAGAGCTATTCCTTCGTTGACCATAAGGGAAATGAATTCAACGGATCCCTGACAGGAAACAGGATCTCCGGCGTTTACGGACAGTACCGCTATACCTTTGAACAGAAAGGGCGGATGGTTCCTGCGTACCGCCTGTCCCAGGAGGACTGGGGGAAGGATCTTGACCCGGTTGTGGACCAGGCAGGCGTCCTGACAAAGGCACAGCTGGAGGAATTCTCCAGGAAAGCCCGGGAGCTGAAGGATCAGTATGACGTTGGAGTCTACATTGTGCTGGTCGACAGGAGGGATGATTATACCTGGACGAACAGTATCGAGACGCTGGGAGAGGAGATCCGCTCCGGGTATTCCATCGGAGTCGGCCCGACCGAAAAGAAGAAGGCCCATGAAGAAGGGGCGAATGAGGACTGGAAGGATTCCGTCCTTTTGACCGTTGCGTTTGATGTGCGCAAATATGACATCTGCATCTCCGGAGACTATGCCGTCTGGGCGTTCCCGGAGAAAGCACGCGAGATGAACCGGGATCAGTTCGTCGACGATTTCAGGGACGATGAGTGGGCAGCCGGAATCGGGGATTATCTGGACGGAGTCGAGAAGGTCCTGAAGGTTGCGTCCAAGGGACATGCTTACAGCTTTCGCTACACGACAAATGGCTTTCTGATCGGGCTTGCTGTATCGATCGGCCTGGCGCTTCTGTTCGCTTACGGAATCGCAGCGCTCATGCGCTCTTCCATGAAGGATACGCGGGTTGCGCAGAACGCGGCATCCTATGTATCCGGCAACCAGATCCGCTTCACGCGCAGGGAAGACCACTATATCCGGACACTTGTGTCCAGAGTGTACAGCCCAAGGGAAAAGAGCAGTTCCTCAGGAGGCGGCGGTTCTTCTTCGAGCGGAAGCTCGCACACCAGCGGATCGTTCTGACGATGCCCGGAAGGGCAGGATGCTCCCGGCCGGCGCAATGTCCCATCATTGCATCACGGCCGGGCAAATGATATACTGAAGCATGTGTTACTATTCACAGCCTGTCTGCCTGCGAAGGTGGATGCGTCATGCTTGCATGTAAGCAGCCATCTTCAAAGGCAGACAAGGCCTGCGAAGCAGAAACCTCCCCCCATAACCTCAGACAGGAGCGTCGTAAGACGCGGCATATGTGCGAAGCACGGATGGTCTGAGGTCTGTGGGGGGAGGGGCTGTGAATAGTAACAAACATGTGTTTTACGGCACTTATACGCTCTTGGCGCCAGATGAAGGAGGCCTGATGATGAAGAAAATAGAGGATTATGTAAGGACGATACCGGACTTTCCGGAACCCGGGATCATGTTTCGTGACGTGACCAGTGTTCTTGCGGACGCGGATGGGCTCAGGCTTGCCATCGATGAGATGCAGAAGCTGATCGGAGATCCGCAGGACGTGGATGTGATTGTGGGTCTGGAGTCCCGCGGTTTTATTTTCGGAATGCCTCTGGCGTACAATCTGCACAAGCCCTTTGTGCTGGTACGGAAGAAGGGAAAGCTTCCCTGCGAGACCATTGATGAGACCTATGATCTGGAATATGGATCCGCTACGATTGAGATGCATAAGGATTCCATCCGGCCCGGTCAGAAGGTCGTGGTGGTGGATGACCTGATCGCGACGGGCGGAACGGTTGCCGCGGCGGCCAGGCTGATTGAGAAGCTGGGAGGCACGGTGGAAAAGTGTGTCTTCCTGATAGAGCTTGCGGGACTGAACGGAAGAAAAAAGCTGGAAGGATATGACGTACAGGCGGTCATTTCCTACGAAGGAAAGTAATAAGGGACTTGGGCAGGTCTTGTATGGCAGAGGATATCATTCAGGCGAAGGAAGCCGGGACAAAACTGAATAAGGAATCTTCGGCTTCGGACTTCGCAATGGAGGACCGGAAGCTTTCTGATGCGGAGAGATTCCAGATCCGGAGAGCTGATTCCTCTGCCAAGGCCATGCAGGATTTTACCGGTCCGGAGGAACTGTACGGAGAGCTTGTGGCCGGGATCAGGAAGTACCACCCGTCCGGGGACATTTCCATCATCGAGAAGGCATACCGGATCGCGTATGATGCCCATAAGGACCAGAAGAGAAAGTCCGGGGAGCCTTATATCATTCATCCTCTGTGCGTCGCGATTATCCTGGCGGACCTTGAACTGGACAAGGAAACGATCGTCTCAGGGCTTCTGCACGATGTTGTGGAAGACACGATCATGACAGAGGAGGAGATCCGCGAACAGTTCGGGCCGGAGGTCGCGCTTCTGGTGGATGGCGTGACGAAGCTCGGAAGGCTGAATTATTCTGCCGACAAGCTGGACACGCAGGCGGAGAACCTCAGGAAGATGTTCCTGGCGATGGCGAAGGATATCCGTGTCATCCTCATCAAGCTTGCCGACCGGCTGCACAATATGCGGACGCTCAAGTATATGCGCCCGGAGAAGCAGAAGGAGAAGGCGAGGGAGACAAGGGAGATCTATGCACCGATCGCCCAGCGTCTCGGAATCAGCAAGATCAAGGTTGAGCTTGATGATCTGTCCCTGAAATATCTCGAGCCCGAGGTCTATTATGATCTCGTGGAGAAGGTCTCCCTGAAAAAGGGAGAACGGCAGTCCTTTATCGATGAGATCGTGCGCAATGTGGAAGTGCATGTCAGCAAGGCGGGGATTCACGCCGAGATCTACGGACGCGCGAAGCATCTGTTTTCCATTTACAAGAAGATGGTGAACCAGGGCAAGACGATCGACCAGATCTACGATCTGTTTGCCGTGCGCATCATCGTGGACACGGTAAGGGACTGTTACGGAGCGCTCGGTGTGATCCATGAGATGTACAAGCCTGTTCCGGGACGGTTCAAGGACTACATCGCGATGCCGAAGCAGAATATGTATCAATCGCTCCACACCACGCTGATCGGGCCGGGCGGGACGCCGTTTGAGATCCAGATCCGGACGTTTGAGATGCACCGGGTCGCGGAATATGGTATCGCGGCGCACTGGAAGTACAAGGAAGCTTCGGATGGGAAGAAGGTCAGCAGCCAGCAGCAGGAGGAGGCAAAGCTTGCCTGGCTTCGGCAGATCCTGGAGTGGCAGCAGGAGTCAGACAACCAGGAATTTCTGTCTTTGCTCAAGAGCGACCTGAATCTGTTCAATGA
>CACXFW010000309.1 GCA_902767065.1 uncultured Lachnospiraceae bacterium
CCGTGGCCGACGCGCCGTCTCTATGAAATCTTCACCGTGACCGCCGCGCCATCTCCGATCGGAACGATGGATGTCACCAAAGCGTCATTGCTCCTGAGCGCACGCAGGTACGCCCTCATTTTCTGATGGATCGTGCGGTCTCTGTGCGCAAGAGCCGTATGCGGCTCCAGAATCACACCGTCCAGCAGCACATTGTCGCTCACAAGCGTGCCGCCTGCGCGAAGAACGCGAAGCACCTGCGGCAGAAAAGCAAGATACTGCGCCTTCGCCGCATCCATAAAGACAAAGTCGAAAGAATCTTCCTCCAGATCTTTGAGCGCGTCCTGCGCGTCAGATTCGATCATGCGGATCCGCCCGCCCCAGGCTGAGCGTTCAAATGCTCCGCGGGCCTTCTCAGCGCGCAGAGCATCTTTCTCAATCGTTGTGATCCTTCCATATTCCGGGGCAAAGGAAGCCATCCGAAGCGCCGAGTACCCGGTCGCGGTCCCGACCTCCAGAATCTGCTCCGGCTTCTTCATTTCAAAAAGGACCTGCAGGAAGCTCTCCATCTCCTTCCGGATGATGGGGATCCCCTCTGCCTCCTCTTTCATCCTGAGATCGTCGAAAAATGCATCCGGCCTGTCCATCGCGTGCAGAAACACACGCAGTCTTTCACCGTAAATCATGTGAGATACCCGCTGACTGTGCAAAGGTTTCGGAACGCTTCAGCCCCCGCTGTTTCGGAACGCAGCATCCTTCTGTGGAATAGACTGGTTAACGTCAGGAAAGGATATCCTCCATCGAATCCAGATCCAGGTCCGTTGACTCCATGATCCCCAGACTGACCTGCCGCAGCAGGCGGCACATAACCAGCTCCGCGTTCAGGTATGCATCGATCAGCGGATCGTGCCGAAGCTGCTCCCGCTCATGGTACATCGCAACCTGCGCCTGCGCCGACAGCCCCTCCTCCGAGTTCTGAAACATAAAGTTCCGCCGCCTGAATTCGTCCGTCCGCTTACGCTTTGCGGGTTCGGCGTTCAGGTGTTCCTTCGCTTCTTCAAACTGCCGGTATTCCTCACTGGAGCGGATCGCCCGCACCAGGTCCTCCAGTCTGTGTCTGATCTCTGTATCCATTGCACACCCTTCCGGTTCAGGCAGAATCCTCCCGACCCGTTTTCCAGCTGAAAATCCGTGAAAATTCTCCAGCCTGGTTTCCCGATGGAAATCTGTGAAAATTCTCCAGCCCGGTTTCCGATGGGAATCTGTAAGAGCCTTCCAGCCCGGTTCCGGGGCAGACCTGAGAGGTTACCCCTCTTCCATCAGGATCGGGAGGATCATCGGGCTTCTCTTCGTTCTTCTCCACAAAAAATCACCCAGGTCATCCCGGATCGCGTTCTTGATGTGGTTCCAGTCGCATCCCCGCTTCCCGATCGCATTCTCCAATGCATCCTCCACGACCTCGGAAGCTTCGTCCAGGAGTTCCTCCGACTCACGTACATAGACAAAGCCTCTTGACACGATGTCCGGCCCGGAGACAATCCTGCCGGCAGTGTCCATTGTCATCACGACGATGATGATTCCGTCCTCCGCCAGCTTCTGGCGGTCCTTCAGGACAATATTCCCGACATCTCCGACACCGAGTCCGTCCACCAGAATCCCGCCGGACGGGACATGGCCGGTCACCCTGGCGTATCCGCCCTCTTCCTCCGAGATCTCGAGGACGTCCCCGCTCGAAAGCATCAGGATGTCCCCGGACTGGTACCCGAGGAGCTTCGCAATCTTCGCCTGCGCCACCCTGTGCCGGAACTCACCGTGAATCGGAATCGCGAACTTCGGCTTCACCAGAGAGTAGACCAGCTTGATCTCCTCCTGGCATGGGTGCCCTGATACATGGGTGTCCTGGAAAATGACCTCGGCTCCCTTGAAGTAGAGCTCGTTGATCACCTTCGATACGCTCTTCTCATTTCCGGGAATCGGATGGGAGGAAAACACGATAACGTCACCCGGGTTGATCTGAACCTTCTTATGGATGCCGCCGGCCATACGGGACAGAGCCGCCATGGACTCTCCCTGGCTTCCGGTCGTGATCAGGACCAGCTGCTCATCCGTGTAATTCTTCATTTCCTCAAGTGTAACCAGCGTATTCTCCGGAATCGTGATATATCCAAGCTCCTGGGCCGTGGTGATCACGTTGACCATGGAGCGCCCCTCGATCACAACCTTCCGGTGATACTTGTACGCCATATCGATGATCTGCTGCACACGGTCAACATTCGACGCGAAGGTCGCGACAATGATGCGGTTGTCCCTGTGCTCCGAGAAGATCGTATCAAAGGTCTTCCCGACCGTCTTCTCCGATGCCGTATATCCGGGCCGCTCCGCATTGGTGGAATCACACATCAGAGCCAGAACGCCCTTTCGTCCGATCTCGGCAAACCGCTGAAGGTCAATCGGGTCTCCAAAGACCGGTGTAAAGTCCACCTTGAAATCGCCCGTATGCACGATCGTTCCGGCCGGGCTGTAAATGGCGAGCGCCACGGCATCCTGGATCGAGTGGTTCGTGCGGATAATCTCTACGCGAAGCTGCCCGAGGTTAATCGACTGTCCGGGATGCACGACCTTCCTTCGTGTCGTTTTCAGCAGCTCATGTTCCGTCAGCTTCAGCTCAATCAGGCCCATTGTCAGCTTTGTCGCGTAGATCGGCACATTGAGCTGCCTGAGGATGTAGGGCAGCGCTCCGATGTGATCCTCATGTCCGTGCGTAAAGACAAAGCCTTTCACCTTCTCCGCGTTTTCCAGCAGGTAAGTAATGTCCGGAATCACCAGATCGATCCCGTACATATCGTCCTCCGGAAATGCAAGGCCGCAGTCTACCACCACGATCGAATCTTCATATTCGAACGCGGTAATATTCATACCGATGGCCTCAAGTCCGCCCAGCGGTATGATCTTCAGTTTTGATGTTTCGCTCAAAAGTCTCCTCTCTTTCTTTCCGCCGGAATCCGGCCTCCCGGATCCATCTCCTTCTCTCCGCCGGATTCCGGTGCTCCGGATCCATCTTCCCGCAGGCGTTTAGTTCCTTTACAGGATGATGATCGTTTCCATATTGCGGTTGTTATTGTTACACCAGTGCTATATCGTCCAGCATCTGGGAAAATACATCTGAAAGCGCGGCAAGTTCGCTGTCGTCTTCGACAAATTCATAGACTGCCTCTTCTTCGCCGTCGCGGGAGGTGTCCTTCAGAATATAAGCCTCTCCGTCTCCGTCCGGCGCGTCTGTCACGAGCAGATAATCAATCCCCGAGATTCTTGTCTGCTCCAGCACAAACAGTTCCACATCCTTCCCGTCCTGCGGGGATGTGAGCGTAATCTTATTCTGATCCGACTTCATTTTATCCTTCTTCTCCCTCCGGAACCG
>CACXFW010000310.1 GCA_902767065.1 uncultured Lachnospiraceae bacterium
ATAATCAATCTCAATCCCTGGCTGGACGTTGTAAACAAAAAAATGGAAGCACAGATCCCTCCCACTGTCTTCGACAGAATAAGCTTCCATTTCCACGCCGCGACATAATCGTTCATCACCGGCGAAATACGGGGTGACTCGGTACAGGACATGGTGGTCATTTCCGTCCAGGTACCTTGCCACCTTTACCTCATAAGGCCGCATCCCCTGTATGTTCATGTACTGGGTCCCGGTTATAAGGTTCTTCTCATTTGCGTTCTGGCCTGTTAGTGCATAAGCAATCAGATGGCAACGGTGATAGAGGTAGGGCGGTTCGCTGTCGATAATACCGGGATATTTGTTCTGTTTCCAGCCGGAAGGCCGGATCATTCCGATTTCGCCTCTTTCTCCATCTGGCATCATGCTCCGGTCAAGCATCGCGGCAGCGCTCCCGCACCTTCCAAGGGAATCCAGGTCACTATATGATTCGCCGGTGATGTGGGTAAGGTCATAATCCGAAAAAGAAGGTATATTGTTGTTGAGTTCAATGGAGATTTCTCCACTATACTCCGGGATCTGAGCGGGAAAAGATGTTGCTATGGGATCTGTCTGATCGTTCCCTGCTTCCAGCTGTATTCCAAAAGACCTGGTGCGTTCCAGAAACCACTTCTCGATCCTGTCATGCTGCAGGATAAAGACGATGACAAGAGCAAGCAGAAGAGCCCCCGCTATTATACTGATCCCGCTTCTGCTATTTCTATATTGTCGGTTCTTTTTCATCTATCTGTCGGCATTCCCTGTAAACACGGCGCTTTCCCCGTACTGCGACCGGATCTTTTTTACCATCTCATCCAGCTTTTTCTTCTTCTCCGACCGCTGCCTGTTCTGCTCATTCTCTTGCAGCCAGTCCTCCATTCCCATCTGCCGGTATTCCCCGTGATCCAGGCCGGACACGCCAATCCCGATCAGCCTCAGTACCTCACCCTCATCAAACAGCCTGCCCGTCAGTTCTTTCATAAGAACAACGGCTGTATCACAAATAGTCTTCGCATCATTTGTGGAATGCTTCAGCCTTGTCTGCCTCGAATGCCGCTGGAATCCTCCGGTCTTCACCTGTACGAAACAGGTACTCCCATAAACACCATCCTTTTTCAGCCGTTCGGAAACCTTTTTTCCCAGTTGCCGGATGATGGGGATGGCAACCCTGTCATAGTTCTCCCGGCTGATATCCTCCGCCGTGGTTGTCTCATTCGAATAGCTTTTTGCTTCCTGACGGACTGTTTCCACGAAGGAGTCATCGATCCCATGTACCCTCTTGTGGATATACTCGCCACGTTTCTCTCCAAGGATGCTTTTCAGCATCTGCCCACTGCAGGCGGCAAGTTCTCCAATGGTATGGAAACCCATCTCATTCAGCTGCTGCGCCGTAGCCGCACCACAGCCGAAAAGATCCCTCACTTTCAGCGGCCACATTTTCTCGCGGATCTCCTCCGGGTAAAGAGTATGCACCCTGTCCGGCTTCTCGAAATCACTGGCCATCTTTGCCAGGAATTTGTTTTCCGAAATACCGACATTCACGGTAAAGCCAAGACGATCCCGCACTGCGTCCTTTATCCGGACAGCCAGCGCCAGAGCCTCTTCCCGGTTATGGGCCAGGCCGCTTACATCCATATACGCCTCATCAATTGAAGCCTGCTCAACCTGGTCTGTGTATTCCCTCAGGATCGAAATGAACTGGGAGGAATACCCGCGGTATGCCTTGAAGTTGGAGCGGACAAGGACAAGCTGGGGGCATTTCTCAAGAGCCTTCACGACAGGCTCTCCCGTCTGGATATGATATGCCTTTGCCGGAATAGATTTTGCCGTGATCACTCCATGACGCGTCTGGACATCCCCGCCGACAGCAGAAGGAATCGTCCTCAGGTCTACACTCCCAGGCTTCTCCTTCAGCTGTTCCAGTGCCGACCAGGACAGGAAAGCTGAGTTCACGTCAACATGGAATATCGTCCTGCTCACAAGGCTTTCCTCCCAGGCAGAGCCTACTGCTGCGGATGTTCCTCCAGCCACTTGATGATGTCCAGGCTTTCATACAGCGGTTTTCCATCAATGAACAGACACGGAACCTGCCGCTTTCCGCCAATTGAGACCAGTTTCTCCGCCGCTTCATCGCTCTGAACAATATCACGATACACGATATCTGTTCTTCCCGAGGAAGAAATAAACCTCATCACCCGCTGGCAATAAGGACAAC